>VGIY01000183.1 GCA_016867695.1 Candidatus Eiseniibacteriota bacterium
CATCGACACCGGCGAGACGCTGGCTGAACTCGAGCGCCTGCTCCGCCTCAGGCACTACTCCCCGCGCACCGAGCGCACGTATCTCGGCTGGGCTCGCCGGTACTTGCGCTACCTCTCGGCCACGGGCGGCAGGCGATCCGACACCGAAGCGGTGAAGGCCTATCTCAGCTACCTCGCCACGCGCGGCCGCGCCTCCGCGTCCACTCAGAATCAGGCCTTCAACGCGCTCCTCTTCCTCCACCGCCATGTCCTGCTGGTCGATCTGGGCGACATGGGCGCCACCGTCCGCGCCCGCCGCGGCGAGCGGCTGCCGCTCGTCCTCTCGGTGGACGAGGTCCGCTCAGTGTTCGCGCAGTTGCAGGGCACGCGCAGACTGATGCTCGAGCTCGTCTACGGCTGCGGCTTGCGCCTGAGCGAGCTCATCCGGCTGCGGGTCAAGGACATCGACTTCGACGCCGGGGCGCTCACCGTCCGGTGCGGCAAGGGCGACAAGGACCGCGTGACGCTGCTACCGCGGAGATTGCAGCCTGACCTCAGGGAGCACATGAAGAAGGTCCAGGCCCTTCACGAGAGCGACCTGGCTGCCGGCGCCGGCGAGGCGCCCCTGCCTGACGCGCTGCGGCGCAAGTACCCCGCCGCGGGGCGTGAGTGGGCTTGGCAGTTCATCTTCCCGTCAGCGAAGCTGGCGCCCGATGTCCCCGCACGGACCATCCGCCGTTGGCACGCGGCCGAAGCGACCGTGCAGAAGGCGATGAAAACTGCCGTGCGCAGGTCCGCGATCGCCAAGCCGGCCAGCGTGCACACGCTGCGCCACAGCTTCGCCACGCACCTGCTGCTGCAGGGCGTGGACATCCGGCGCATCCAGCAGTTGCTCGGTCACAAGAGCGTCGAGACGACGATGATCTACACTCACGTGCTCCCGACGGTCGCGCCCGCGGTGCGCAGCCCGCTGGACGCGCTGTGATCCCTCGGCGGAAAGGGCGGGTCTTCGCGCAAGGGATGCCCGCGCCCGGTCGGCCGGCGATCCAGCCGATCAGGTCGCGGCCGTCGAGCCGCACACGCCTGCCCCCGCCTTGTCGGCAGTCGTCCCCGACCCCTTTCCTGCTCCCGATTCCAACCCCGACCGACCACCGATCCGATAGAGGCACCGCCCCTGTCTTGTGACTTGCGGCGCGCTACGCCGTCCTCCGCCAGCGCAGGCGTGCCGTCCTCCGCCGCGCAGGCGCGCCGGCCCCGCAGAGTCCCAACCCCCTGATCCCGAGCCCGCGGATCCCGAGCCGGATTCCGAACCCGATCCCACAGAACCCGGTCCCACAGAACCCGATCCCAATCTTGTGACCCACTCCCGGCTCGGCTAGACTCCCGCGGCGCTTGGTCTTCGCGCGAAAGCGCGGGCCCCGCCCGCCGAATCTCGTGCGCGCGCACCGCGGGGCGTCCGGCCGGGGGGGCCGGGCCGGCATCGCCGGAGAGCCCGCGAGCATATCCAAGAAGACCGGTGACTCGAGGCGGGCCGTCGCTTCCCGCCTTCCGGGAGGTTCCTGGATGCCCTTCGAACCCTACGATCCGGCCCGCATCGAGGCCAAGTGGCAGGCGCGCTGGGCGGCCGAGAGGACCAACGAGCCCGATCTCGTGCGGGCTGAGCACCCCTTCTACTGCCTGATGATGTTCCCCTACCCCTCGGCCGAGGGGCTGCACGTCGGCAACGTCTACGCCTTCACCGGGGCGGACATCCAGGGCCGCTATCAGCGCGTGCGCGGTCACCAGGTCTTCGAGCCGATGGGTTTCGACGCCTTCGGCATCCACTCCGAGAACTTCGCGATGCGGATCAACACGCATCCGATGAAGCTCATCCCGCGCAACGTCGACAACTTTCGCCGCCAGCTACGCATGATGGGTCTCATGCTCGACTGGTCGCACGAGGTTCTGACGCCCGACCCCGACTACTACAAGTGGACGCAGTGGATCTTCCTCCAGCTCCACAAGCACGGCCTCGCCTACCGCAAGAAGGCGCCGGTCAACTGGTGCCCGGGGTGCCACACGGTCATCTCCAACGAGCAGGTGATCGGCGGCATGTGCGAGCGCCATCCCGGCACCGCCGTCGAGAAGAAGAACCTCGAGCAGTGGTTCTTTCGCATCACCGCCTACGCGCAGAGGCTGCTCGACAACCTCGATTGGATCGACTGGTCCGAGGTCACCAAGACCGCCCAGCGCAACTGGATCGGTCGCAGCGAGGGCGCCGAGGTCGACTTCAAGCTCGAGGGCCGCGACGACACCCTGCGCGTCTACACGACGCGACCCGACACGCTCTACGGCGCGACCTACATGGTCATGGCGCCCGAGCACCCGCTCGTCGCCGAGCTCGCCTCGCCCGCGCAGCGCGAGGCCGTGCGCGCCTACTGCGAGGCGGCGTGCCGGCTCAAGGACGCCGACCGCGTCGACGCGGCCCGCGAGAAGACGGGCGTCCCGCTCGGCGCCAACGCGATCAACCCGGCCACGGGCCGGCCCATCCCCATCTGGATCTCCGACTACGTCCTGATCGAGTACGGCACCGGCGCGATCATGGCCGTCCCGGCCCACGACCAGCGCGACTTCGAGTTCGCGTCCAGGTTCGGGCTGCCGATCATCCAGGTGATCCGGCCCGACGACGGCGTGGCCGCGGGCGCCAATACACGCGAAGCGGCGGGTGACGGGACCGACGATGCCGCGGGTGCCGGGACCAACGCAGCGGCGGGCGCCTCTTCCGCAGCCGGAGGCGACTCCTTCTCCCCGGGCGATGGCGCCTCGCCGCAGGGCGGCGGCTCGACGAGCGTTGCAGCCACCACCTCCCTCACGGAGGCCTACGTCGGCGAGGGCCGGATGATCCACTCCGGCCCCTACGACGGCATGCCCTCCCTCGAGTGCCTGAAGGAGATCACCCGGGACCTCGAGGCCCGCGGCCTCGCCAAGGGCACGGTCCAGTACCGGCTGCGCGACTGGTGCATCTCGCGCCAGCGCTACTGGGGCCCGCCCATCCCGATGATCCACTGTGCGAAGTGCGGCGTCGTCCCCGTGCCCGAGGAGCAGTTGCCCGTGCGGCTCCCCGAGATCGAGGACTTCCGCCCCGACACGCCGGGCGGCAAGCCGCTCCAGCGCCACAAGCCCTTCCACGAGACGACCTGCCCCGCCTGCGGCGGCCCGGCGCATCGCGACACCGACGTCAGCGACAACTTCCTGGACTCGGCCTGGTACTTCCTGCGCTATCCCTCGGCGCGTGACGCCGCCCGCCCGTGGGACCCGGCGCTGACGCGCAAGTGGCTGCCGGTGGACATGTACGTCGGCGGCAACGAACACGCCGTCCTCCACCTCATGTACACGCGCTTCCTCTGCATGGCCTTCAAGGACATGGGGCTGATCGACTTCGAGGAGCCCTTCAGGAAGTTCCGCGCCCACGGGCTGCTGATCAAAGAGGGCGCGAAGATGTCGAAGACGCACGGCAACGTGGTCAACCCCGACGACCATGTCGCCCGCTACGGCGCCGACACGCTGCGCATGTATCTCGTCTTCCTCGGCCCCTACAGCGAGGGGGGGGACTTCCGCGACTCGGGCATCGTCGGCATCCGCCGCTTCCTCGACCGGATCCACCGCCTCTACGCGGATGTGCTCGGCGGCGCCCCGGGCGGGTCGGCTGCGGAGGCCCGCGACGGCGGCGCGGTCCCCCCCGGAGACGGCGACGGCCGCGCCCCGCGCCGCGGCCCGCTCGAAAAACCCACCGCGATCAAGCTCCACCAGACGATCAAGAAGGTCGGCGAGGACATCGAGAGCTTCAGCTACAACACGGCGATCGCGGCCCTGATGGAGCTGCTGACCGAGATGCGCTCCGCGCCCGCGCTCGACGACTTCTCCCTCGAGGCGTTCGTCAAGCTGCTGGCCCCCTTCGCCCCCCACGAGGCCGAGGAGCTTTGGGAGATGCTCGGCCGCGGGGGATGCGTCTTCGACGGCGGGTGGCCGGCCTACGATCCCGCGCTCACCCTTCTGGACGAGGTCGAGATCGCCGTCCAGGTGCTCGGCAAGCTGCGAGGCACGGTGCGCGTGGCCCGGGACGCCGCACAGGACGCCGTCCGTGCGGCGGCGGTGGCCGACGAGGGCGTCGCCCGGCACTTGGAGGAAAAGACGATCGTCAAGGTCATTTACGTCCCCAACCGGCTGGTCAACTTCGTCGTCAGGCCCTGAAGGCGCGGGCCGCGCGGCAGGGGCGGAGCGATGAGCGGCGGGGGGGGGCGAGCCGGCGCGGGCCGCGCGCCGCGGCCGACGGAGGTCCGCATGACGCTTCTTCATGGACGCCGCGCGCTCGTCACCGGGGCGAGCGCCGGTCTCGGCTTCGCCATCGCCCGCGAGCTGGCCATGCGCGGGGCGGGCGTGCTGATGGCCAGCCGCTCTGCCGAGCGCATCGCCGAGGCCGCGCGGGGGATCGCGGCCGAGCTGCGCGGCGCCGATCCGCTCCCCGGGGGGGCCGTCCCGCGGGCGCCCGTGCCGATCGCGGCCGATGTCACCGCCGCCTCGGCGGCGGGCGATCTCGCGCGCGCAGCGCGCGACTCGCTGGGCGGGCTCGACATCCTCGTCTGCAATGCCGGCGGCCCGCCACCCGGCGACTTCGCGGATCTGGGCGATGCCGCCTGGGAAGAGGCCTTCCGGCTGATCCTGCTCGCGCCGATCCGCCTCATCCGCGCCTGCCTGCTGTTGCTGCGCGAGAGCGGCGCCGGGCGGATCGTCCTCTGCTCGTCGATGTCGGGCGTGCAGCCCGTGGCGCGCCTGATGCTCTCGAACGTGCTGCGCCCCGGCCTGATGGGCATGGCCAAGCACCTCGGCGGCGAGTTGGCCGCCGACGGCATCCTGGTCAACGCGGTCGCGCCCGGCTACTTCGCCACCGGACGCTCGCGCGAGGTCATGGAGGCGATCGCCGCCCGACGCGGGCGCTCCTGGGAGGATGTCGAGCGCGAGCGGGTCGCCGAGATCCCCGTCGCCCGCCAGGGGGAACCGGTCGAGCTTGGCCGGCTGGTCGCCTTCCTCGTCTCGACGGACAACAGCTACCTCACCGGGCAGACGATCGTGATCGACGGAGGGCTGATCACGGCGCCGTAGGGCGGCGTCGGCGATGCAAGCTCTCGGTGATCCTGACCGGCGAGTCGAGCCTGGCGGGGCAAGAATCTGCACGAGGGTCCGCCACGGCTGGCAGTCGAACTGGCCGCTTTGCCCTACGAGCAGGCCTGTGCGCCTCAGGACTCGTGCCAGTCGAGGATGAGCCGCGCCACGGCGACCGCGTCCTCCCACAGGAAACAGGGCACCGGCGCGCCGGCCGAGCGACGCGCGGGGCCCTCGCCGATGGGGTCCTCGCCCCCGGCGTTCGGCGCGACCCTGGCCCCCGCGGCTTCCATCAGCGCCGAGCCCGCGGCTCCCGCCGCCGCCGAGCCCGCGGGCCGCAACTCCCCCCACGGGGCGACGTCCTCCGGACTGGGTCGCAGGCCGGGCGCGAGCACGACCGCCAGCAGCTCGCCGCCGTCCAGGAAGCGCGGCATCTTCGCTCGCCCATCCTTGCCCGCG
>VGIY01000184.1 GCA_016867695.1 Candidatus Eiseniibacteriota bacterium
GAGCGAGCCGCCGCGCCCGACGATGAGCAGGTCGATGTCGTCACGGGAGTTCAGCTCGGCGATCGCCCGGGCGATGTCGGGCGCCGCCTCGGGCCCCTGGACGAGCGTCGGGCGCAGCAGGATCCGGATCGGCGGCCAGCGGCGGCGCAGGACGCGCTCGATGTCGCGGATCGCCGCGCCGGTCGGCGAGGTGACCACCCCGATCGTCTCCGGGTAGGCGGGCAGCGGGCGCTTGCGCTCCGCGGCGAAAAGCCCCTCGGCGGCCAGGCGCTCCTTGAGCGCCTGGAAGGCGAGCTGCAGCTCCCCCTCGCCCAGCGGCACCAGCCGCTCGGCGATCAGCTGGTACTGGCCGCCCCGCTCGTAGACGGTGACGCGCCCCTGGACGACGCAGCGCAGCCCGTCGCGCAGCGCCGCGCGCAGCCGCCCGGCCGAGCCGCGGAACATGACGCAGCGCAGCTGGGCCCCGGGGTCCTTCAGCGTGAAGTAGAGGTGGCCCGAGCGATGGGCGAGGAAGTTGGAGATCTCCCCCTCGACCCAGAGCCAGCCGACGCCCTTCTCAAGGCACTCCTTGATCAGCGCGGTCGCCTCGCTCACGGTGCACCGAGGCTGGATCGGCCCGCCCGCCACGCTCTCCGGCACTTGCCGCACGCTCCCCTGATCGGCCGCGGCGTCCGCGGCGCCCCCCGCAGACCCCCTGCCGTGCCTGCCCCCGCTCGCTTCGCTAGCCCGCCGCGCGCTCCAGGGCGCGCTCGGCGGCCAGGACGGTGTTCTCCATCAGGCTGACGACCGTCATCGGACCGACGCCTCCCGGCACCGGCGTGATCGCCGCGGCGCGCGGCTCGACGGCCTCGAAGTCGACGTCGCCCTGGAGCCGATCCTTGCCGGGGCGCCGCGGGTCGGGCTCGGCGTGCATGCCGACGTCGACGACGACCGCCCCCGGCTTGACCATCTCGGCGGTGACGAACCGCGCCCGGCCGACGGCGGCGACGAGGATGTCGGCCAGCCGGGTCAGCGCCGGGAGATCACGCGTGCGGCTGTGGCAGAGCGTGACCGTGGCGTCGGTCTCGTCCGTGCGCGTCGAGAGGAGATTCGCCAGCGGGCGGCCGACGATGCGGCTGCGGCCGAGGACGACCGCGTGGCGGCCGGCCAGCGGGATCGCGTAGTGCTGCAGCAGGCGCAGGATGCCGAGCGGCGTGGCGGCGACGAACCCCGGCTCCCCTAGCGCCAGGCGACCGAGGTTGAGCGGATGGAAGCCGTCGACGTCCTTGTCCGGATCGATCGCCCCCAGAAGCTCCTCCTGGGCGAGGTGGCCCGGCAGCGGGAGCTGGAGGAGGATGCCCTGGACGCCCGCGTCGGCGTTCAGCCGCTCGATGGTCTCGCGCAGCCGGGGGGCGCCGACCTCGGCGGGCAGCACGATCGTCCGGGAGAGGATGCCGAGGCGCGCGCAGGCGCGCTCCTTGGCGCGCACGTAGACGACGGATGCCGGGTCCTCGCCGGCGCGCAGGAGCGCCAGCCCCGGCGCCGCCCCGCGCGCCTTCAGCGCCGCGATCCGGCCGGCGAGGCGTTCCTCGATGGCCGCCGCCGCGGCGCGCCCGTCCAGGATCAGCGCCACGATCCCTCCTGCGCGCAGGCGACGCGTCAGCGCGCGTACTCGACGGCGCGCGTCTCCCGGATGACGACCACCTTGATCTGGCCCGGGTACTGCAGCTCCTTCTCGATCCGCTTGGCGATGCCGCCGGCCAGCTGGACGGCGTCCTCGTCGCTGACCGTCTTCTGCTGGACCATGATGCGGATCTCGCGTCCCGCCTGGATGGCGAAGCACTTCTCGACGCCCGCGAAGGACTCGGCCAGCGTCTCCAGGCGCTCCAGGCGCTTGACGTAGGCCTCCAGCGTCTCGCGCCGCGCCCCGGGGCGCGCGCCGGAGATCGCGTCGGCCGCCTGGACCAGCGAGCCGTAGGCGCTGTCGATCTCCATCTCGCCGTGGTGGCCCCCGATCGCCGCGCAGATCAGCTCGCTCTCGCCGCAGCGCCGGGCGATCTCCATGCCGATCGCCGCGTGCGGACCCTCGACGTTGTGGTCGACCGCCTTGCCGATGTCGTGGAGCAGACCCCCGCGGCGGGCGAGCGTCTGGTCGAGGCCCAGCTCGGCGGCCATCATCCCCGCCAGGTGGGCGACCTCCGTCGAGTGCTTGAGCACGTTCTGGCCGAAGCTCGTCCGGTGGCGCAGCGCGCCGAGGTGGCGGATCAGCTCGTCGTTCAGCCCGTGCACGCCGAGGTCGAGCGCCGTGTGCTCGCCCGTTTCACGAAGCTCGCGCTCGACCGCCTGGCCCGCCTTCTCGACCACCTCCTCGATCCGGCCCGGATGGATGCGCCCGTCGCGGACGAGGGTCTCCAGCGCCAGGCGGGCGATCTCGCGGCGCACCGGGTCGTAGCCGGACAGCAGGACCGCCTCGGGGGTGTCGTCGATGATCACGTCCACGCCGGTGGCCGTCTCGAAGGCGCGGATGTTGCGCCCCTCGCGGCCGATGATCCGGCCCTTCATCTCCTCGTTCGGCAGGGGGACGACGGTGACCGTGGACTCGACCGACTGCTCGGCGGCGAGCCGCTGGATGGCGATGGTGACGATGCGCCGCGCGTCGCGCTCGGCGTTGCGCTGCGCCTCGTCGCGGATCCGCCGGGCGAGCAACGCCCCCTCGCCGCGGGCCTCCTCCTCCAGGTTCCTGAGGAGCTGCTCGCGCGCCGCCTCGGCGGTCAGGCCGGAGATCTGCTCGAGGCGGGCGTTCTGCGAGGTGATGAGCTGCTCCAGCTCAGCCTCGCGCCGAGCGAGCCGCTCGCGCTTCTGCTCGGTCTCCTTCTCGCCCTGCCGCGCCTCGCGCTCGCGGGACTCGATCTGCTCGTCGCGCCGGCGCACCTGCGCCTCGCGATCGCCCAGCCCCTGCTCCTTGCGCTCCAGCTCCTGGCGCGCCGTCCACATCTCCTCATCGAACTTGGCCTTGGCGCGCATCCACTCCTCGCGCGCCTCGATGGCCGCCGTCTTCTTGATCAGCTCCGCTTCCTTGCGCGTCTCGTCGAGGAGCTTGGCGGCCAGCGCCTCGGCGTCGTTGAGCCGGGCGCGGCCCATGCGCCGGTAGAGGGTCACGCCCGCCCAGAATCCGACCAGCCCCAGGAGCAGGCCGCCGGCCGACACGAGGATCCAGGTCAGCCCGTTCACGTCTATGTCTCCCGCCGCGGCGCCCGCCCGGGGCGCCGGGCCGAAAAAGAGAAGACCCCGCCATGGCCGTGGGTAGCGGAGTCGTCGAACCGGATCCGTCCAGGTGGGCTCCTTCGCCGGCTGCCGTCGGGTCCCCCGCACGCGGGGTCTCCCCAGGCTGTCGGGTCCGGATCCCCCGAGACCAGTGTTGGTTCAGATGCTCCCGCTTCCCTCACGCACCAGACAGGGTCCCCTGCAGTCCGCTCAGGCGCCGCCGCTCAGCTCGAGCGCTCGCTGGCTGCGCGGCTCGGCTCGCCCCGCCGACGGGGCGCCCTCCGCTTCCAGCTCGCTCAACGCCGTCGCGAGCGAGGCGTCCAGGCGCGCCACCCGCGATTGCAGCTCCACCGCCAGCGCGGCGCTGCGCGCCCGCTCGCGGAACAGCTCGTCGGCCAGGTTCAGCGACGCCATCACGGCGATGCGCTTCGCGTCCGGCGAACTGCTCTGGCGCCTGACTGCGTTCATCTTATCGTCCACATAGGCGGCCAGCTCGGGAATCGAGGCCCCTTCCGCCTCGCCGGCGATCCGGTACTCCTCCCCGAGGATGACGACTCGCGCGTAGGATGCTGCGCCCATGCGTGTCGGATCCGCTCTGCCGCGGCCGGCCCAGGCGTCCGGCCCGCCCCCTGTCCCGGTGCTCGGCGCCAACGCGCCTACGAAGCCAGTCTAGGCGGGCCCGAGAAGCAAGTCAACCTGATCGAGGAGCGCCGCCAGGCGCTGGGCCACGAGCTGGCGCTCGCGGCCGAGTAGCCGGTTCTCCTGCTCGAGGGTCTTCCAGCGTTCGACGACTCCCGATAGCGCGGCCAGATCCCTGACCCCCGCCTCGCGGCAGAGCCCCGCCTGGCGTTCGACCAGCTCGTCGCGCTCGCGGCGCAGGCCTTGGACCAGCGCCACGGTCTGCTCCAGGCGAGCGGAAAGCCGGTCGAGGTCGGCGGCGAGCTGCTCGTGGAGCGCTTCGGTCCGCCCCGGGGCCTCCATGGGGATCCCTCCGCCGGCGGGCTAGCCCTGGGCCGCGCGGGCGGCGTCGATCATCTGGCGGAAGGCGGGCATGTCGCGCACCGCCAGATCGGCGAGCACCTTGCGGTCGAGCGTGATGCCGGCGTTCTTCAGCAGGGCGATGAACGCGCTGTAGCTCAACCCGTTCATCCGCGCCGCGGCGTTGATCCGCTCGATCCAGAGACGCCGCATCATGCGCTTGCGCACCCGCCGGTCGCGGTAGGCGTAGCGCAGGCCGCGCATGAGGTTCTCTCGGGCCACGCGATAGAGGCGCGAGCGGCCGCCCACCGCCCCCTTGGCCCGGCGCAGCACCCGGCGCCGCCGCGCCCGCCCCGGGACGACGGTCTTGGCTCTCGGCATCGTCTACTCCTTTCCCGGCGCCCACGCGCCGGCCTCGTCGGCTCGCCGATCGTCTCGCCAGGGAGCCGCGCTAGCGGACTCCGAGCTGACGGCGGATGCGCTTCTCGTCCGCGGGATGGATGAGGTCGCCCTGGGCGAGGCCGCGCTTGCGCTTGCGCGTCTTGCTGGTCAGCAGGTGGCCCTTGTTGGCCTTGCGCCGCCGGATACGGCCCGTGCCGGTCAGCTTGAAGCGCTTGGCCGCGGCGCGGCGGGTCTTCAGTTTCGGCATCGTTCTCTCCCGTCTGCGGCCGGGCGCGCGGCGCCCGGTCTACTTGGCCGGCCGCGGCGACACGACCATGGTCATCGTGTGCCCTTCCTGGCGGATCCCCGATTCGACCGTCGCCAGGCCCTCCAGGTCCTCGATCACGCGCCTCAAGATCCTCTCGCCGAACTCCAGGTGGACGATCTCGCGCCCGCGGAAGCGGACGCTGAACTTGACCTTGTCGCGCTTGGCCAGGAACTCCCGCGCGTGGCCGACCTTCACCTGGTAGTCGTGCTCCCCGATCTTGGGGCGCATCTTGATTTCCTTCAGCTGCGCCTGGTGCGTCTTCTGCTTCGCCTTGCGCAGCCGTTTCGCCTGCTCGTACTTGTAGCGCCCGTAGTCCATGATGCGACAGACGGGCGGCCTCGCCATGGGGGCCACCTCGACCAGGTCCGAGTCCCGCTCCTTGGCCAGGCGGAGCGCCTCGGACACGGCCATGACCCCGACCTGCTCTCCCTGTTCGTCGACCACGCGCACCATGGGTGCGCGAATCCGCTCGTTCACGCGGGTTTTGTCGGTGACCCGCTCGCGCGCATCCGGTCGGATGGGTCGTCCCTCCGCGGGCGGCTGAGCCTGCTCCGGCCGGGCCGGAGACGAAAGAGGCGGCCGGCGGCCGCCTCTCGTGGATCATGCGC
>VGIY01000185.1 GCA_016867695.1 Candidatus Eiseniibacteriota bacterium
CGGCCGGACAGGCGCTGTGGGAGCTCGGGCGCGAGCTCGAGGACCTCGAGGCGTGGGGGGAGGCGGAGGAGGCCTTCGCGCAACTGCGCGGCCGCTTCCCCGACCATGCCCAGGCGCGCGAGGGGCGCTTGCGCGAGGCGTTGTGCGCGGAGCGGGCGGCGCGAAGGAGCGAGGCCCTCGGCCTGCTGGAGGCGGCCTGCCGGGCGGCGCCGCACAACCTGACGGGCGGGCCCTGCCTCTGGCGGGCGCTGCTCGGCGAGACGCAGGATCGCTCCGCCTTCCTCCTGCGGGCCAGCCGCGAGACCCACCCGGGCTACTACGCCAAGCGCGCCGCCGAGGCGCTCGCCCTCGGCGGCGCCGGCCGCGCCGCCGACTCGCTCCACTGGGCGGCGCTGAGCTCCGCGGCGCTCTCGCCGCGAGCCTGGCCCTGGCCGGCCGCGCGGCCCCTGGCGCCGGAGCTCTCCGCCGAGGCGCTCGCCGCGCTGATCGACGATGAGCCCGCGGCGGAGGCGGGAACGCTCTTCCTCGCACTCGGCCATCCGCGCTGGGCGCGCCGCTGCTGGACCCTGCTCCCGGGCTGGCGCGGGCTCGAGGCGCGCGAGCAGGCGGCGCTGCTGCGCGCGCTGGGCGACGTCGAGGAGTCGGCGCGCGCCGGCATCCGCACCAAGGACGCGCTGGCCCGGTATCCCGTCGCCTTCACTGCCGAGGTCGCCGCCGCGGCCGAGAGCTTCGGCCTCTCGCCCGCCTTCCTCTACGCCGTCATCCGCCAGGAGTCGCTCTTCGCCGCCCACGCCCTCTCGCGCGCCGGGGCGCAGGGCCTGATGCAGCTCATGCCCGAGACGGCGCGGCGCACGGCGCGCTCGCTCGGCTGGAGCGACTACGACGTCGGGCGCCCGCGCGACAACATCCTCCTGGGCGCCTATCACCTCGCCGAACTGATCGCCGCCACGGGCGGCCGGCTGCCCGTCGCCCTGGCCGCCTACAACGCCGGCCTGGACCGGGCGGTCCGCTGGTGGCGTCTCGCCCGCGACGAGGACGACTTCATCGAGCGCATCGGCTTCGCCGAGACGCGCGGCTTCGTGCGCAGCGTCCTGTCCCACTACGCCCACTACCGCTCGCTCTACCCGGCGAGCGCCGGCCCGGGGGCCGCCCCCGGGCGCGGCGGCGGGGCGGGGGACGATTGACAGGCGGCGCCCGGGCGGCGCACGCTCCGCTCTCGCGCGGCCCATCGAGGAGAAGACCGTTTGCGCTGGTTCGGTGAAATCGGACGCAAGGCCCTGCACGTGGCGGCCATCTCGATTCCGGTCGGCTACTACTTCGTCGAGCCGGCCTACGGGCGGGGCATCCTGGCCACGCTGACGGCGATCAGCTTCGTCATCGACGTCGTGCGCCTGAACCAACCGCGCGTGCGCACCTTCTTCTACATCTTCTTCGGCCGGCTGGTGCGCGACCACGAGCGCCACAACCTGCTCGGCGCCACCTACCTGCTGCTCTCCAGCCTGATCTGCGTCCACGCCTTCTCGAAGCCGGTGGCGGTGGCCGCGCTCGCCTTCCTGATCCTCGGCGACACGGTGGCCGCGCTGGTCGGCCGGGCCTTCGGCCGCGTGCGCATCTTCGGCAAGACGCTCGAGGGCAGCCTCGCCTGCCTGGCCGTCTGCGTCCTGATCGGCGCGCTCATTCCCGAGCTGGGCTGGACGCGCACGCTGGTCGGCGCGGCGACCGCGACGCTGATCGAACTGGTGCCCGTGCCGCTCGACGACAATCTGCGCATTCCGCTGGCGGCGGGCTTCATGATGCAACTCGTGCCCTAGCGGCCGCCCGCGCGCGCGGAGGGATGGCGCGGCGCTGACCGAAGCGAGGAGGGGGCCCGGGGAGATGCCGATGGAAAGGCCCTTGCTCCACGAACGGACCCTTTGCTAGCGTTGCGTCCCTCTGTGCGCGCCGCCTGCGGGCGCCGGCCTCCGGCCCCCGCGCGCGCCAACCCGGAGACGACATGTCCGCCGCCACGCGATTCGACTTCAGCAAGTTGCTGACCCGCATCTTCGGTTCGAAGCACGAGCGGGACATGCGGCCGATCTGGCCGCTGGTCGGCCGCATCAACGAAGCCTTTGAGGCGCTGCGCTCCCTCGACGACGATGCGCTGCGCGCCCGCACGCCGGCCTTTCGCGACCGGCTGGCGGCTGGCGAGACGGTCGACGACCTGCTCGTCGAAGCCTTCGCCGTCGTCAAGGAGGCCTGCCGGCGCCATGTCGGCCGGCGCTGGAGCATCGTCGGCCAGGAGATCACCTGGGACATGGTGCCCTTCGACGTCCAACTCCTCGGCGCCGTCGTCCTGCACCAGGGCAAGATCGCCGAGATGGCCACCGGCGAGGGCAAGACGCTGGTGGCGGTGATGCCCCTCTACCTCAACGCGCTGGCGGGCCAGGGCTGCCACCTGGTGACGGTCAACGACTACCTGGCCCGGCGCGACAGCGAGTGGATGGGGGAGATCCTGCGCTTCCTCGGCCTGACCGTCGGTGTGATCCAGCACGACTTGGACAGCGCCGCCCGGCGGGCGGCCTACCTCTGCGACGTCACCTACGGCACGAACAACGAGTTCGGCTTCGACTACCTGCGCGACAACATGGCCGTGCGCCGGGCCGACCAGGTGCAGCGCGGGCATCACTTCGCCATCGTCGACGAAGTCGACTCCGTCCTGGTCGACGAGGCGCGCACGCCGCTGATCATCTCCGGCCCGGTGGCGGCGAGCCATCAGCGCTACGACGGCCTGCGCGATCCGATCGACGCGCTGGTGCGGGCGCAGACGCGGCTGGCCGGCGAGCTGCTCAACGAGGCCGAGCAGGCGCTGGCCGCCGCCGAGGGGCGCGCCGAGGGGCGCGCCGAGGGGCGCGCCGAGGGACGCGCCGAGGGGCGCGCCGAGGGACGCGCCGAGGGGCGCGCCGAGGGACGCGAGAGGGCCGACGAGGAGTACCGCGCCGGGGTCCGGCTCCTCCAGGTCCGGCGCGCGGCGCCGAAAAGCAAGCGCTTCCTCAAGCTGGTCGCCGACCGCAACCTCAAGGACCTGATCCATCGCGTCGAGACCGACTACATGCGCGACAAGCGCCTGCACGAGCTGGACGACGACCTCTACTTCTCCATCGACGAGCGGGAGCACAGCATCAACCTGTCGGACAAGGGGCGGGCCCACCTGCGGCCGGGCGACCCCGACTACTTCACGCTGCCCGACCTGGCCGAGGCGCTCGGCCGGATCGACAGCGCGCCCGAGCTGGACGACCGCGCGCGGATCGCCCGCAAGCAGGAGCTCCACCTCGAGTACGCGCGCAAGTCGGACGAACTGCACACGCTCCATCAGCTGCTGCGCGCCTTCTGCCTCTACGAGCGCGACGACGAGTACGTCGTCCAGGAGGGCAAGGTCCTGATCGTCGACGAGTTCACCGGGCGGCTGATGCCCGGGCGGCGATTCAGCGACGGGCTGCACCAGGCGCTGGAGGCCAAGGAGCGCGTGCGCGTCGAGGGCGAGACGCAGACCTGGGCGACGATCACGCTGCAGAACTACTTCCGCCTCTACCGGAAGCTCGCCGGCATGACCGGCACCGCCGAGACCGAGGCGGGCGAGCTCTGGCAGATCTACAAGCTCGACGTCGTCGTCGTCCCGACGAACGAGGCGGTGCGCCGGATCGACTACGACGACGTGGTCTTCCGCACGCGGCGGGAGAAGTACAACGCGATCATCGACGAGATCGTCCGCGTGCACGAGCAGGGCCGCCCGGTGCTCGTCGGCACCGTCTCGGTGGAGGTCTCGGAGACCCTCTCGCGCATGCTCCGCCGCCGGGGCATCGACCACGACGTGCTCAACGCCAAGTTCCACCAGCAGGAGGCGGGCATCATCGCTCGCGCGGGCCGCCCCGGCGCGGTGACGATCGCCACGAACATGGCCGGCCGGGGGACGGACATCAAGCTGGGCGCGGGCATCGTCAAGGGGCGCAAGTGCCTGGTGCGCTCCGCCCCCGGCGTGGGGGACTGCTCGGCCGCCGAGTCGGTCGCCGCCTGCGAGGCGGAGATGCCCTGCGGCCTGCACATCGTCGGCACCGAGCGCCACGAGAGCCGGCGCATCGACCGCCAGCTGCGCGGGCGCGCCGGCCGCCAGGGGGATCCGGGGGCGAGCCGCTTCTTCGTCTCCTTCGAGGACGATCTGATGCGCCTCTTCGGCACCGCGCGCATCGGCACGCTGATGGAGCGCATGGGGGCGCAGGAGGGGGAGGCCATCGAGCACCCCCTGGTGACCAAGGCGATCGAGCGGGCGCAGAAGCGGGTCGAGGAGCACAACTTCACGATCCGCAAGCACCTCCTCGAGTACGACGACGTCATGACCCAGCAGCGGGAGGTGATCTACGGCATCCGCAACCAGATCCTCTCCGGCGAGGACATCCATGCCGAGATCCGCGGCCTCTTCGAGGAGGTGATCGCCCGCAAGCTGCAGCCCGCCCTGGCCGCCGCCGGCGGGCGGACCCTGGAGACCGAGGAGCGCGACGCCGCGCTGCGGGAGGCGGCCGAGGAACTGGAACGCCTCTTCCTGGTACCCTTCCCCCTCGCCCTGCCGAAGGGCGAGGGCGCGGCCCGGGCGGCCGCCGCGGCGGACGGGGACCCGCTCGCCGCCGAGGCGCTGGACATCGCCCTCGGCGCCTACGGCCTGCGCGAGGAGGTCTGGGGCGCCGAGGCGGCCCGCGAGGTCGAGCGGCAGGTCTACCTGCGGATCATCGACGACCACTGGAAGGACCACCTTTACGAAATCGACCTGCTGCGCGGCGGCATCGGCCTGCGCGCCTACGGCCAGAAGGACCCGCTGCTCGAGTACAAGGCCGAGGCCTTCCGGATGTTCGAGGCGCTGATGGAGCAGGTCCAGGAGGAGACGCTGAAGCTGCTCTTCCGCGTCCAGGTCCGCCGCGAGGCGCCGCCGCCGCAGCCGACGGCCCCCTCGCCCCGCGGAGAGGCGCGGCACGCCGGCACCGAGGGGTTCGCCCCCGGCGCGGCGCCCGCCGCGCGGGCGGTCGACGGCAGCGGAGCGGCCGTCGGCGCCTCGGCCAGCGGGGAGGCGGCGGCGCACAGGGGCAAGG
Organism: Candidatus Eiseniibacteriota bacterium; assembly: GCA_016867695.1. Taxonomy (GTDB): domain Bacteria; phylum Eisenbacteria; class RBG-16-71-46; order CAIMUX01; family WJJG01; genus VGIY01. The sequence continues at coordinate 5,115 of VGIY01000185.1, forward strand.
CGCCGCCCCGTTCGGCCGCTCCCAAGGTGGGGCGCAACGACCCCTGTCCCTGCGGCAGCGGGCGCAAGTACAAGCACTGCCATGGAGCGCAAGCCGAGTAGCCGATGACGACGAAGAAGAAGAGCGCAGGCGGGAAGAAGGGGGCCGGCGCGGCGCCGGCCCGCCGCGTGCGCGCGCCCGGCGCCGCGAAGGACGAGAAGGCCGGGAAGGCGGCGCAGGCGGGGCCGGCGCGGGCGGCGGGCCGGCGGCTGATCATCGTCGAGTCGCCCGCCAAGGCGCGGACCATCCAGCGCTTCGCCGGCTCCGACTTCGAGGTCTGCGCCTCGATGGGCCATGTCCGCGACCTGCCGAAGAACCCGAAGAAGAAGGGGGATCCCGACTGGATCGGCGTCGACGAGGCGCACGGCTTC
>VGIY01000186.1 GCA_016867695.1 Candidatus Eiseniibacteriota bacterium
CGGGGAGTCGGGCCAGGTTGTCGATGTTGCGCCGATCGGAGGGCTCGAGAACGATCCCCATCGCCACCTCGCGATCGCGGCCCTGAAAGTCGCGCAGCGGCACGCCGCGGAAGGTCAGGCCGAGGATCTCCGCCAGCGCTCTCGAGTCCAGGTCGAAGCGGGCCGCCTGGCGGCGGTCGAGCACGACGCGCACCTCGTCCCGCCCCTCGTCCACGTCGCTGCGGACGTCGGTGAGCCCGTCGAGGTGGGAGAGCCGGCGCTGCGCCTCGCGGGCCAGCTCCCCGAGCAGCTCGGTGTCCTCGCCGAAGAGCGTGACCGAGACCTGCTGCGCCCCGCGCCCCGATTCCTCCTCCTCGCCGATGCGGTACTTGGCCCCGGGGAGCACCGGGAGGCGGTCGCGCAGGTAGCGGCGCAGCTCCCGCATCTCCCGCTCTCCACGCTTCGTCTGCTTGGGGAAGTAGAGGCGCACGCCGGCGACGTTGTCCGTGTAGAAGCTGTAGACCGACTCCACGCCGAGCGAGTCGCGGCGGGCGAGAAGGAAGGCCTCCACCCGGTCGACATAGCCCTGCACGCCGTAGATGTTGACATTGTCCTGGAACTCGACCTCGATCATCAGGTTGTCCTGGACCACGCCCCTGCCGCCCATGTCCTGCGGCTCGAAGCCGGTCACCTTGATCGCCAGCACGGTGATCGCCAGGAAGGCGGGAATGAAGACCAGCCCCGTGCGGCGTGGATGGCGCAGAGCGGTCCAGCGCAGCAGCCGCAGGTAGCCTTCCCGCAGGCGGGTCAGCGCGCGGAACTCCTCCGCGCCCGCCCGATGCCGCGCCCGCGCGGCGAGCAGGGGCACGATGGTCAGGCAGACGGCCAGCGAGAGCAGCAGGGTGACCGAGATGGTGATGCCCACGTGGCCAAGCCAGGCGCCCATCTGGTCGCCCTTGCTGAGCACGACGGGGGCGAAGACGATGACCGAGGTGAGGGTGGAGGCGGTGACCGCCAGGCCGACCTCGCGCGCGCCGCCGGCCGCCGCCTCCGCCGGCGAGGTCCCCCCTTCGCCCCGCCGGTGGATCGCCTCCAGGACGACGATCGCGTTGTCGACCAGCATGCCGACGGCCAGCATGAGGCCCATCATGGTCAGGACATTGAGCGAGCGGCCGGTGAAGTAGAGGAACGCGCCGGCGCCGATGACCGACAGGGGGATGGCGGTCGAGACGATCAGCATCGCCCGCAGGCGCCGCAGGAAGAGGTAGAGGATCGCCAGGGCGAGGATCGATCCGAGCAGGCCTGCCGACAGCAGGCTGCGCAGGGAATTGCGGATCTGCTCGGCCTGATCGAAGAAGAGGATGACCTCGATGCCGCGCAGCGCCGGGTCGCGGCTGATCTCCTCGAGCACCTCCCGGACACGGTCGGAGATCTGGACGATGTTGGCTCCCGATGCCTTCTGGATCTCGAAGGCCACGGCCGGCTCGCCGTCGATGCGCCGGCGGTAGCTGGGCAGCGGCTCGCTGTAGTCGATCACGGCGACGTCGCGCAGGCGCACGCCCGCGGGGCCGGCCGGCAGGTCGCCGATCTCCTCCAGCGAGCGGAACTGCCCCAGCGTGCGCACGGTCACCCGCTGGCGGCCGTCGTGGACGCGCCCGACGGAGAGGTCGAGGTTGTTGGCATTGAGCGTCCGGAAGAGGCGGCCCGCATCGATGCCATGCTCGACGATCTTGTCCAGGAAGAGGTATATCGTGATCTCCTGGGGGGCGATACCGTCCACGCGCACGCGGCCGACCCCCTCGACGCGCTGGAGCGGACGGATGATCCGGCGTTCGAGGAGATCGTAGGAGCCCGCCAGGTCGGCGTCCTTCGCGCTGATCCGGCCGACCATGATCGGGATGTCGCCGGAGTTGAAGGTGAACAGGTAGGTGTCGCGCAGGTCGCCCGGCAGCAGCGGACGCACCTGCTCGAGGCGCTCGCGGACTTCCATGCGCAGCGCGTCGACGCTGCGGCCGAAGTCGAAGACCACGCCGACGAAGGCGCCGTCCTGCGTCGACTGGGAGAAGATCTGGCGCACGTCGCCGAGCGTGGCCATGATCTCCTCGATCGGCCGGGCGATCTCCTGCTCGACCTGCGTGGGCACGGCGTTGGGGTAGGGGGCCCAGACGCCGATGAAAGGCATGTCCATCTGCGGCAGGAAGTCGAGCCGCAGCCGGGCCAGGCTGACCAGCCCGAGGACGACCAGCGCCGCGGCGACGACGCCCACGGTCACGGGGCGGCGCAGCGAGTGGTCGGAGAGACTCATGGCCCCTTCCGCCTAGGCCGAGCGGTCGAGCGTCGCGTAGACGACCGGGATGACGACCAGGGTCAGCAGCGTCGCCAGCAGCAGGCCGCCCATGACGGTGATCGCCAGCGGCGCGCGCAGCTCCGCTCCCTCGCCGAGGCCCAGCGCCATCGGCAGCAGCCCGAGCACGGTCGTCAGGCTGGTCATCAGGATCGGGCGCAGGCGCGCCTGGGCGCCGTCGATCAGCGCCGGGATCTTGGCCATCCCCTCGCGGCGCCGCTGGTTGACGAAGTCGATCATCACGATGGCGTTGTTGACGACGATGCCGGAGAGCATGACCAGGCCGATGAGGACCATGACGCTGACCGCCGTCCCGGTCGCCGCCAGGGCGAGGATCGCGCCCACCGCTCCGAGCGGCACCGTGAAGAGGATCACCAGCGGGTGCAGGAAGGACTCGAACTGGCTCGCCATCACCAGGTAGACCATGAAGACGGCCAGGAAGGCGGCCAGCGCCAGGCTGCGGTAGGAGCGGGACGCCTCCCGATGCTGGCCTCCCAGCTCGGCCTGCAGCGGGGAGGGCGGCGGATGGCGGCGCAGCCACTCCTGGACCGCGCGGCTGGCGCTGCCGAGGTCGCGGCCCGCCAGGTCGGCGCGGACGACCGCGGCGCGATGCTGGCCGATGCGGTGGATCTGCGCCGGCCCGTGGCCGGAGACGACGTCGGCCACCGCGGAAAGCAGGATCGGCACACCGCCGGCCTGGCCGACGACGAGGTTGCGCACCTGGCCGACCTCGATGTCCTCGGCCCGCGCGGCGCGCACGAGGATGTCGACCTGGCGGTCCTGCTCCTTCAGCCTGGTGGCCACGTCTCCATGGATCTTGCTGCGCAGCGTGCGCGAGATCGACTCCAGGTCGAGGTCCAGCGCCGCGGCCCGCTCGCGCCGGAAGCGCACCTGCACCTCGGGGCTGCCCTGCTCCAGGCTGCTGCGCACGTCGCGCAGGCCGCGCAGGCGGGACATGCCCGCGGTGAGTTCGGCGGCGTAGTCGCGCAGGGCGTCGAGGTCGTGACCGTAGACGGCGACCTCGATCGGCGTCTCGAAGCTGAAGTAGGTCGGGCGGCGGAAGGTGTGGCGGATGTCGGGATCGCGGGCCAGCCGCCGGCGGATGGCCTCGACGACCGCCTCTTCCTGGCGGCGGTTGCCGGGATCGGCGATGCGCACGTGGAGCTGAGCGATGTTCTCCCGCCGTTCCGTCGCTCGCCCGCCGAGTTCCGGGCTCTCGCCGACGGTGGCGAAGAGGGAGGCCAGGCGGGGATCGTCCAGCAGGTCCTTCTCGATCGCCGCCACGCGCTCGGCGGAGCGCAGGAGCGGCGTGCCGGGGGCGAACTCGAGCTCGCAGGTGAACTCGCCCTGCGTGAACTCCGGTACGAGCTCCAGGCCCAGCAGGGGCGTGAGCGCCGCGGCGAGCAGGGCGCACCCTCCGGCCAGGGCCAGCGTGCGCCGGCGATGCGCCAGCGCGGAGGCGAGGAGCCGGGGATAGAGGGCGGCGAGCGCCTGCCAGGCGCGATCGAAGGCGAACTCGAGCGGTCTCAGGGCGAGGCGCAGGGGCCGGGCCAGGAGCCGCGCCGCCAGGAGGCCCGCGCGCAGGAGCAGCCCGGGCAGCAGCACCGCGAACAGGCGGCTGGCCCAGCGCAGGAGAAAAAGCAACCCGCGCCCGGCCGCCAGGAACGCCCGCCCCGGCAGGCGGAAGACGCCCGCGAGCGCGCCGCGGCGGGGGAGCGGACGGCGGGGCGCGGCGGCGGCGCCCGCGGGCTCCGGGTCGGGAGCGCTGGGGGGCGCGGCATCGAGCCGGGCTCCGGGAGCGGCCGCCGGCCGCTTCGCGCCCACCGAGGAGAAGACCGGGATGAGCGTCAGCGCCGCCAGCAGCGAGACGATCAACGACGCGGTCACGGTCAGTGCCTGGTCCTTGAAGATCTGTCCGGCGATGCCCTCGACGAAGAGGATCGGCAGGAACACGGCCACCGTGGTCAGCGTGGAGGCGGTCACCGCGCGGGAGACCTCCTCCGCCCCGACCCGCGTGGCCTCCCACTGCGGCAGGCCGAGCGTCCGGCGCCGGTGGATCGCCTCCAGCACGACGATCGCGTTGTCGACGAGCATCCCGACGCCCAGCGCCAGCCCCCCGAGGGACATGATGTTCAGCGAGACTCCGAGCTGCTGCATGACGAAGAAGGTCGCCACGACCGACAGGGGGATCGTCAGTCCGACGATGAGCGTGCTGCGCCGCCGGCGCAGGAAGAGGTAGAGGACGAGGACCGCCAGCAGGCCGCCGGCGATCGCGTTCGACCGCACCTCGCGCAGCGACTGCTCGATGAAGCGGGACTGGTCGAAGAGAACGCGCGTGGAGACGCCTGCGGGAAGGTCCTGGCCGATCCGGCTCAGGCGGCGTTTCACCGCCCGGGCCACCTGGACGGTGTTGGCGCTGCCCTCCTTGTAGATCGCCAGCTCGACCGCTTCCTCGCCCTGGACGCGCGAGACGATCTCCCTCTCCTTGATGCCCCGGCGGATCGAGGCCACGTCGCGCAGGCGGACGACACGGCCCCCGCCCTCGTGCAGGATCGCCTCGGCGACGTCCTCCAGGCCCCGGAACTCGTTGACCGTGCGCACCAGGAACTCGGCCTCGCGGTCGCGCAGCCGTCCCCCGGCGGCGTTGATGTTCTGGCCGCCGAGGAAGCGGGAGACCTCGCGGATCGGGATCCCCAGGGCGGCGAGCTTGCCCTCGTCGACCTCGACCTGGATCTCCTCCTCGAGGCCCCCGCGCGCGCGGACCGAAGCGACGCCCTCGATCGACTCGAGGTCCTTCTTGAGCACCCGCTCGGCCAGGTGACGCAGCTCCGCCAGGTCGCCGCCGTGCACGCCGATGCGCAGGATCGGATCGAGCCTCGGGTCGTAGCGCAGCAGGACGGGGCTGGCGGCGTCCGCGGGCAGCCCGACGAGGTCGATCTTCTCGCGCACATCCAGGGCGGCGTAGTCCATGCGCGTCTTCCAGGCGAACTCGAGCGTGACCTCGGAGACGCCCGGGCGCGACACGGAGCGCAGGAGGCGGACCCCCTGGATCACCGAGACGGCTTCCTCCAGGGGCTCGGTGACCAGCTTCTCGACCTCGGCCGGCGCCGAATCGGCGTACTCGGTGCGGATCGTCAGCGTCGGATAAGAGATGTCGGGGAGCAGGTTGAGCGGCCGGCGCGC
>VGIY01000187.1 GCA_016867695.1 Candidatus Eiseniibacteriota bacterium
GGGGGTCTCCACGTCCGCGTAGCCGTAGCAGCCGAGGTGATCGGCCCGGGTCGTGTCGAGCGTGATGAGCAGCACGTTGAAGCCCTGGGCGGCTCCCGGGCGGAGCGCGGCCGGGATTCCGGCGCGCGCCTGGGGCCGCAGGAGCGGCGCGACGGCCAGCGCCGCCAGGACGAGCGCGGCGCCCGCCCAGATCCAGCGTCGCCGGGAGGCGGTCCTGCGCTTCGGGGGGGGCTGCGGCGGCGCGCCGGGGCGCTTCGGCTTCTTGCGGGTCATCTCTGCCTCCCGGCCGCGGGCGTGCGCCGCGCTCCTTGCGGGGCGCGCGCCACGACCTGCCGGCCCTCAACGTGCTTCCAGGGCCCTTGCCCGCGCTCCTTGCGGGGCGCGCGCCACGACCTGCCAGCCAAGCATAGGCTGCCCGCGCCGAGGCTGTCCACGCTTGAAGGAAGCCCCGTCGCCGGGCACACTCCGACTCCAACGCCTTGGAGGGTGTCCGCGGTGCGAGGTATCGCCATCGAGAGGAAGCCGGCTCGACGCCGCTTCGGCGCGCGAGCGAAGCTGCCTCCGGTCGTGATCCGGGCGGCGACCATCGCCGCCGTCGTCGTCGCCGCTGCCGGCGGGGGAAGGGCGGCCGCCAGGGAGCCGGAGCCCGCACGGGATGCCTTCTTCAGGACGCGCGAGGTCGAGGAGCGCTTCGCGGCGCGCCTGCGCCCGGCGATCGAAGCCGCCGCCGCCTCCTCCGAGACGCTCGAGGTGCCGGCGAGCCCCGCGCTGCCGGGGGACGTGGCCGACGGCGTCTTCGGCTATCTGATCGGGCTGGCGGATCGGGACATCGAGGGGCTCGTCACCGGCGCTCACATGAGGCGCGTGCTCGACGAGACGGGACGGCGCAGCCGCGTGCCGGCGGAGTTGATCCGCGCCGTCCGCCGCGCGCCCGCCGACGCGCCGGGGGAGTACTGGGTGGCGATCGAGTTCACCCGCCCGCTCCGCGTTCCGGTGCCCTACAGCATCCTCGGCTACCGGCCCGGCAGTCTCGCCAGCAGCGAGACCGTGCTGGCGAGTGAATGGCGCACCGGCCCCGTGAGCATCCCCGATCCGCGGGGAGGGGAGCAACCGCCCCTCGAGCTCGAGGATGTCCGCCTCTGGGCCATCGTGTCGGGCAAGGTGGAGATCGACATCCACGGCTGGGTCGACGCCCTGCTCGGCTCGCGCATCGACGACACGCGCATCATCGGCCTAGCCGTCTTCCGCCACGAGGGCGTGCGCTACGGCCTGGCGCTCGGCTACAACCCCGGCGGCCAGCCGCGCTCGGGCGCGCTCGATTTCGGGCGCGACGAGATCCGCTTTCCGCCGAGCGAGGAGCTGAAGGCGTTCGCGCGCCACCTCCGCTCGCGGGTCGTCCAGCGATTGTCGTTGATGGATCTGCCCGTTCGGCTGCCGGGTTAGCGTCCGACGCGCAGCGGCAACCCCAACTCCTGCGCCGGCGGCCCCTCCACCTCGAGCGCCAGGATGACGCCCTCGGCGAAGAGCGCGGCGCGCATCAGCAGCGGGTGCCGCTCGGCCAGATCGCGCGCCGCGAGGCGCAGCGCGCGGGGGGGTACATCGTCCCAGGTGCCGATCAGCAACTGCACGAGGTCCAGTGGGACGCTCGCCTGGCCGCCCGGCCAGGCCGACGGATCTGCCCGGTCGAGCGTCTCGATGCGGTAGTCGATGTCGAGGCGTCCCGGCTCCTCGTACGGCCAGAGGTGGCGCGGGATCCGCGGCGAGGCCTCGGGCGGCTGCATTCGGCCGGGGCGCTCGCCCACGGGGAAGAGCAGCACGGCCATCGCCCGCAAGGCGTTCTCGCTCGCCGGCGCGATCCGGAACTCGGCGCGCCGCGTGGCGTGGAGTTCGTCGAGACGGGGTCCCGCGGAGCCCTGCGCCCAGTAGGCCGCCGTCACCCAGCCGAAGGCGTCCATGCGGATCTGCCAGGTGTCGGCCACGGAGGGCCCGCCGGCCGTGATCCGCAGCGTGAGGATCGACTTGCCGCCGGGGGCCGCCGCCCCGGGCGCGGCGCGCAGGTTCTCGAAGCGCAGCGGCTCGTCGGCGGCGAGGAGATCGTCGAGCAGGCTGCGGCCGATCCAGTCCTCGCGCGAGTCGATCGGGGGATGCCCCGGAGGCAGGTCGCCCGCCGCCGCGGCCGCGCCGGAAGCAGGCGCGGCGGGCGTTTCCGAGACGGCCGCCTGCTCGCCGCCTCGCAGCACCGTATAGCCGCACCCGACTGCCGTAAGCAGAAGAGCAGCCAGACCGGCGGCCAGCGCGCCGTGCGCCGCGCGCCGCAACCGCCAGGCGCGGGCGCCGATCGATGAGGCGTCAGACGAGCGGTCGGCGTTCGGCGAAGCGATGCAGCCCCGCTTCCCGGGCTTGCTCCACCGCGGCGGCGTACTCGTCCCGGGTGATCCGCCGGGCGAGCGGGTCTCCGGCGGGGATGTCACGCGCCGGCTGGTACTGGTCCATGACGTTGATGTAGGTGTCATGCGAGATCTCCCGGGCGAGAAACTCGCACACCGGACGCGTCCCGGCAAGGCCTTCCGGCAGGACCAGGTGGCGCGCGAGCAGGCCCCGTCGCGCCAGCCCCTCCGCGTCGAGGACGAGGTCGCCCGTCTGGCGGTGCATCTCGCGCAGCGCCTCCCGGGCGCGCTCGGCGTAGTCGGGGGCGCCCGCGTATCGCCCGGAGACCTGCGGATCCCAGAACTTGAAGTCGGGCATGTAGATGTCGATGACCCCCGCGAGCAGCCGCAGCGTCTCGGGCAGGTCGTAGGCGCTCGTGTTGTAGACGATCGGCAGGCGCAGCCCGCCGCGGGCGGCGACGCAGAGTGCCTCGAGCAGCGCGGGGACCACGTGCGAGGGGGTGACGATGTTGATGTTGTGGCAGCCCCGCGCCTGCAGCTCGAGCATGACCTGCGCCCACTCGCTCGCCGTCACCTCCCTCCCGACGCGCTCGCGGCTGATCTCGGCGTTCTGGCAGAAGTCGCAGCCGAGGTTGCAGGAGGCGACGAAGATCGTGCCCGAGCCGCGACGGCCGACCAGCACGTCCTCCTCGCCGAAGTGGGGTCCGGCGCTGGCCAGCTTCGCCTGGCGGCCCGTCGCGCAGAAGCCGAACTCTCCGCCCAGGCGATCGGCGCGGCAGAGCCGCGGGCAGAGGTCGCAGGCGCCCAGGCGCGCCAGGGCCTGGCCGGTTCGGGCCTCCAGTTCTCCGGAGGCGGTCAGGTCGAGGAAGGCGGGATGGGACATCGGCACCTCGCGGAGCATGCCGCCGTGGGCCGGCGGGACGCGGGTGACGGCCACCCCGTCCCGTGCCGGCGGGCGGCCAGCGTTAGTTGTTCAGGTAGTAGACGGCCTGGATCCGCGTCGGGCTCCACCAGGCATCGGGACAGAGCTGCGGGTCGGCGCCGATCTCCCAGTTCCTGGGCGCGTCCGCACAATCGCCGATGTAGATGTAGATGTGATCTGCGTCCGGAGCGTCGCTCGTCGCCGGCGTGAGCGATACGCGGGCCTCGTCATCGCACTCGAGGTCGGCGAAGCGGAAGCAGATCGCCCCGTCGTCGGTGTAGCCGTTGTCCGAGTCGATGATCCCGCTGCCGGGCCGGAAGATCTGGACCTCGACCAGCGCCTGGTCCATGGGCTGGCTCAGGCAGTCCGTGACCATCAGGCACAAGTCGACCCCCTCGCTGTCTTCGTCAGCGAGCGCCGTGCTCGGGAGTGCGCCGATGAGCGCTGTGCAGAGGAGTGCGGTCAATCCATGCGTGCGTCTCCGTTCCATGACGGCACCTTTCCTTCTCTATGCATACGACCCTCCGGTCGTTGGGGGGCGTGGATCAATCCGCTCCGTCGAGCTCGCGCAGCCAGCGCTGCAGCGTGTTGCGATGACAGCCCAGGAGCCGGGCGGCGCCCGTCTTGTTTCCCGAGCTGCGCCGCAGGGCCTCGGAGACCCGGACCCGCAGCGCCTCCTGCTCCCTCGGCGAATACGAGCCGGCGCCGCCCGATCTTGCGCGCAATCGGGGGGCACCGGAAGCCCCAATGTGAGCCGGCTCCGCGCCGGAGAATGGCGTGGCGCCCAGGAGGTCGTCCAACTGGCGGCGCACCTCGGGAACGCCCACCGCTCCGGGCGGCTGGAGGGCGAGCACGCGCCGGACGAGCGTCTCCAGCGTGCGCACGTTGCCCGGCCAGGGGAGGGTGCGCATGTAGGCGAGCGCCTCCGGCGTGAAGCGCCGCTCGCCGGCGGGCATCGCCGAGGCGGCGTGCTTCTCCAGGAAGTGCTTCGCCAGCACCGGGATGTCGCCGTCGCGCTCGCGCAAGGGGGGGACCCGCAGGAGAAGCACGCAGATGCGGAAGTAGAGCGCCTCGAGGCATCGCCCCGCCCGGACCTCCCGGCTGAGATCGCGGCTGGTGGCGGCGATGATGCGCACGTCGACCTGGATGTCGCGATCGGATCCCACGGGGCGGACGACGCCGTCGTCGACGACGCGCAGCAGCTTGGCCTGGTTCTCGATGCTGAGCTCGCCGATCTCGTCCAGGAAGAGCACGCCCCGGTGCGCGCGCTGGAAGAGGCCCCCCCGGGGCTTGTGGGCCCCGGTGAAGCCGCCCCGGGCGTGCCCGAAGAAGAGGTCCTCGGCCAGGTCGGGAGGCACGTTGGCGCAGTTGTGGGCGACCAGCGGCCCCTTGGCGCGCGGGCCGGCCCGGTGGATCGCCTGGGCGAGCATCTCCTTGCCGACGCCGCTCTCCCCGAGGACGAGGACGTGGTGATCGAGGCGCGCCATCTGCGCCGCCGTGCGCAGCAGCTCGAGCATGCCCGGGTCGATGGTGACGAGCGCGCCAAAGGGGTCGGGCGTGTCGAGCTGCTCGCGCAGCCTCTTGTTCTGCAACAGGACGCGGCCATGGAGGCGGGCGTTCTCGATGGCTGCGGCGGCGATGCCGGCGAGCAGTTCGAGCGCCCGGCGTACCTGCTCGGTCAGGCTCGTCGTTTCCCGCGGCCCGTCGAAGTAGACCACGCCGAGCGTCCGGCCCGCGGCCCGGAGCGGGAGGCAGGCGACCATGCGGATGTTCTGGGCGCGCACGCTGGGGGCCTCGCGGAACAGCGGGTCGTGGAGCGCGTCGTAGGTCAGGATGAACTGCCCCGCGGCGGCCTGGCGCAGGATGGTCAGGCTGACTCTCGAGAGCTCCTTCAGCTCCTCTCCGGCGACGTTGCGCGCCAGGGCGGGGCGCAGCCTGGCCCCGCGGGAGTCTCCCAGGAAGAGCGCGCCACGCTCGGCGCGCGCCAGCCGGATGGCGTGGTCGAGGATCGTGCGGACCACGCTGTCGAGATCGAGGTCGCCGGCCAGCGCCTGGGTGAGCGGCTGCAGCTCCTCCAGCGCTTGCGCCGTGGCGCGGGCCTGGGCCTGCTCGAGCAGCAGGCGCAGGTCGGGTCCGGCAATGCCGCCCGC
>VGIY01000188.1 GCA_016867695.1 Candidatus Eiseniibacteriota bacterium
GGCGAGGCGAAGCAGCGGGAGGCGTTCCATCGATGCCCTCGCGAGTGCGGTCCGCCTCTCCCAGGCTATGGGGCGCGACAGGCTGCGTCAAGGCGCGCCGGCGCGGGGGTGTGCCGGCGGGGGCCGTCCCGCGCGGCTGGGCAAATCCTTCCCGGAGGCGGCAAGAAAGGGCGCCGGCGGGCGCCCCCCGGGCCCTCGCGTCGGCGAGCCCGAGGATCCGGCAGCGACGGTTCCGCGACCGCCTCCAGCCGCGGCGCCGATCCTCCATCTCGTTCGCCGCCATCCGCTTGGCGCCGGCGCGCGGCCCCGGCTTCGCCCGCGGCTCCGTCCGGGGGGGGGCGGCGGGTTCGCGCTGGAATGGGACTTGCTCATCGCTGTGCGGCGTGGACCGGCCGGAACGTCCAGGAAGGCATGCGCCCATCCGGCCGCGTCGCCGTCAGGAAGGAACGGGCATGGTCAAGGGAATCCAGACCAGCGGCGCGGCGATGCGCCCGGCGATGCTCGCCCAGGCGATCCTCGCCCACAATCTCGCCAACGCGAACACCGACGGCTTCCGTCAGGACCGCATCGCCTTCGCCAGGCCCGCGTCCGCTTCCCGGGAGCCGGTCGCGGGCGAATCCCCTTCCGGCGCTCCGGAGCTGCGCGCGGCGCTCGACACGAGCCCCGGTCCCTATCAGGTCACCCAGGAGCCGCTCGATCTGGCCCTGCAGGGCGACGGCTACTTCGTGGTCGCGACGCCCGAGGGGGAGCGCTACACGCGCGTCGGGCACTTCCGGATGTCGACGGAAGGCACGCTGGTCACGCCGCAGGGATTCCCGGTGCTCGGCAGCGGCGGACCCTTGACCCTGCCCCGCGCGGGCGGTCTGCGCGTCACCGCCAACGGCGAGATCCGCGACGAGCAGCAGGTGTTCGGGCAGGTGCGCGTCGTGCGCTTCGAAGCGGAGCAGGAGGCGCCCCTGCGGCGCGCCGGCGCGGGGCTCTACGCCTCGAGCGCCGAGCCGGTCGAGGCGGAAGGGGTGCGCGTCCTTCAGGGCGTGCTCGAAGGGCCCAATGTCCAGCCGCTCCAGGCGCTGGTCGAGATGGTGACGCTGCTGCGTCACTTCGAGATGAACGAGAAGGCGCTGCGGGCCCAGGACGAGAGCCTGGGCAGGCTGATCGAGTCGGCCCGCGCCTAGAGGAGGCCGCCATGCTGCGAGCCCTGAGAACGGCCGCGTCGGGGATGTCGGCGCAGCAGCTCTACATCGACGTCATCGCCCACAACCTGGCCAACGTGAACACGACCGGCTACAAGAAGAGCCGCGTCGACTTCGAAGACCTGCTCTACCAGACCCTGCGCCCCGCGGGCAACGGAGAGGCGGGCACGCAGGTGCCGGCGGGGCTGCAGGTCGGGCATGGGACCACGCTCGTCGCCGCGCCGAAGCTCTTCTCGCAGGGCGACAGCGAGCCGACCGGCAATCCCCTCGATCTGCTCATCACGGGCGACGGGCTCTTCCAGGTCGAGATGCCGGACGGCTCGGTCGCCTACACGCGCGACGGGTCGCTGCGGATCGACGGCGAGGGGCGCCTCGTGACGGCCCAGGGCTACGCCGTTTCGCCCGAGATCACGCTTCCCCAGGACGCCGAGGCGCTGCTCATCGCCCCCGACGGCCGGGTGACCGTGCGCCAGGCGGGGGCGGCCGACGCGAGCGAGGTGGGCCAGCTGCTGCTGGCGCGCTTCGTCAACCCGAGCGGGTTGGAGTCCCTGGGGGGCAATCTGCTGCGCCAGAGCCCGGCGAGCGGGGACCCGATCCTCGGCGCGCCGGGGGAGCAGGGCATCGGCACGCTTCTCCAGGGCGCCCTCGAGCGCTCCAACGTCAATGTGGTCGAGGAGATGATCGCCATGATCGTCGCCCAGCGCGCCTTCGAGATCAACTCCAAGGCGGTGCGCACGGCCGAGGAGCTGCTGAGCATCGCCAACGACATCAAGCGCTAGCGGGCTGTCGAAGCGGGAGGTGGGGCATGGAGAGCGGAAGTCGGCGACTCGAGTCGCCCTCGCCGGCCGAACGGTCCCGGCGCCTCCGGCCGCGGGCGGGACTCACCGCCCTGCTGCTGGCCGCCTGCGCGCTGCGGGCGGGACTCACCGCCCTGCTGCTGGCCGCCTGCGCGCTGCGGGCCGCGGGCGGTCCCCCGCAGGCGGCGCCGCCGGAGGCTCCCCCGCTCGAAGGCGCGCGGGTGATCCCGGCGGCCGTCGCCGCTGGCCGCGCCGAGGACTTCTCGGCGCCGAATGCGCGTCCGCTGGTCGCCTCCGCCGACGATCTCCTGCGCGCGCTCGACCATCTGCTCCTCGCCGCCTACCCCGGGCGCACGCTGCGCTGGGAGCTCGTCCGCGAGGGCCCCTTCCCGGATCGCGCCGGGCGGCGCTTCGGGCTGGTCCCCCCGTCGGCCTTGGCCGGCGGGCGCGTCTGGTTCGAGCTCGAGGCGCTCGATCCGCCCGCGGCGACCTACCTCCTGCCGGTCGACATCGCCTGGCAGGACAGCGCCTGGATCGCCGCGCGCCCGCTCCCCGCGGGGCGCTGCCTCGCTCCCGCGGATGCGGCCCGCGGTCTCTGCTGGCACGCCCGGGCCCCGGCGGCGCTCGCCGGCGGGGCCGTCGAGGGATTGCGGCTGACCCGCTCGATTCCCGCGGGGGCGCCGCTTCTGGCCGAGGACCTGGTGCGTTTGCCCGACGTGCCCCGCGGCGCCGTCGTGCGCCTCGTCTACCAGGGGCCGGGGCTGGTCGTCGCCACGCGCGCCAAGGCACTCGACGAGGGCTGGACGGGCAGCGAGATCCGCGTGCAGCCGCTCGATACCCGGCACGTCTGCGCCGCGATCGTGCGCGGCGCCGAAGTCGCGGAGGTGATCGCGCCATGAGACCCCGAACGATCAGCACGCCCGGTGCCTCTCCCGCCCGCCCGCGCGAGCCCCTGGGATGGCCTCACCCGCGGTTCGAGCCTCCCGCCGGGTCGCGCGCGCCACGGGGGGCGGCGTCGCGCACCCTCGCCGCCGGGCTGTGGCTCGCGGCCGCCGCCGCCGCGGGCGCGGCCGGGGAGGGCCTCGACGCGGCGTCCGGGATGCCCGGACAGGCGGGCGACGGCTCGCTGTGGCACGAGCAGGGGGCGCTGCTCTTCCAGCAGCGCAAGGCGATGCGCGTCGGCGACCTCGTCACGGTGATCATCGTCGAGGAGGCCTCCGCGCGCAACGAGTCGCAGCTCAAGGTCAGCAAGGAGACCGGGACCGAGCTGGGCGGTTCGGGCTCCGGCAAGCTCGACTTCATCCCGCTCTTCGGCGGGCAGTGGGACTACAAGAAGGACCACCAGGGCAAGGGCCAGACGAGTCTGAGCGGACAGATGTCGGCGCGCGTGACGGCCGAGGTCAAGGAGGTCCTGCCCGACGGCAACTACGTCATCGAGGGCAGCCGTTCGGTCAAGATCAACGACGACCTCGACCGCATCACGGTGCGCGGCGTCGTCCGGCCCGAGGACATCACCGCCGGCAACACGGTGCTCTCCGCCTACCTGGCCCAGGCGCAGATCGCCTACGTCGGCTCCGGGCCGAGCAAGAACGCCGGCCGCCAGGGCCTGATCAGCCGCATTCTCGACCTGCTCTTCTAGCTCGGGGAGGAAGCCATGCGCCAACCGCTGGAGACACGCGAGCGACGCCCGGAGCGCGGCGGGGGCGCGCGGAGGCGGTCCGTCCGGCGGGCCTTGCCGGCGCCAGCGATCGCGCTGGCGGCCTTGGCGCTCCTCTGCGGCCCGGCCGCGGCGGGGAGCAGGGTCGGGGACATCGCCCGCGTCCAGGGCGTGCGCGACAACCAGCTCGTCGGCTACGGCCTGGTCGTCGGCCTGACCGGCACCGGCGACAGGAGCGCAGGCTTCGCCACGCAATCGGTCTCGACGATGCTCGAGGCGCTCGGGATCACCGTGCCCCCGGCCGACGTGAGCGTGCGCAACGTCGCCGCCGTGATCGTCACGGCGACGCTGCCCCCCTTCGCCAAGGCGGGATCGCGCATCGACGTCACCGTTTCGTCGTTGGGGGACGCCAAGAGCCTCAAGGGTGGGGTGCTCGTGCAGACCCCCCTGCGCGCCGCCGACGGCGCGGTCTACGCCGTCGCCCAGGGCCCGGTCTCGCTCGGCGGCTTCGGCGCCGAGGGCGAGCGGGGCAACCAGGAGACGGTCAACCATCTCACGGTCGGGCGCATCCCCAGCGGGGCCCTGGTTGAGCGCGAGGCGGCCGCCGACTTCCTGCGCGGCGGCCGCCTCTGGCTGACGCTCCAGCAGCCCGACTTCACCACCGCCCGGCGCCTGGCCGACGCGATCGCGGAGGTGGCCGGGCCGGGCCGGGCGCACGCGCTCGACGCCGCCACGGTCGCCGTCTCCTGTCCCGACACGACGCGCGACGGCGCGGTGCGCTTCCTGGCCGTGCTGGAGGAGCTGACGATCCTCCCCGCCGGCAGGGCTCGGGTGGTGATCAACGAGCGGACCGGCACGATCGTCGCCGGGGGGCAGGTCACGATCCGGCCGGTGGCGATCGCGCACGGCAACCTGAGCATCCGCGTGGGCACGCAGACGGCGGTCGCCCAGCCGCTTCCCTTCGCCCGCGGGGAGACGGCGATCGTGACCGAGTCGCAGATCGACATGCGCTCCGACGGCGGGCAGTTCACCGTCCTGAACGAGGGCACGTCGCTCAACGAGATCGCCCGGGCGCTCAATGCGATGGGCGTCAGCTCGCGCGACATGATCGCCATCTTCCAGGCGATCAAGGAGGCCGGCGCGTTGCAGGCGGAGCTGGTGGTGCTCTGATGTCTCCGGCGGCAGGTCCAGGGGCGATCCCCGCGCGCGCGGAGGCCTCCGCCCGGGCGCTGCCCGGATGGGCGGGCCTGCCCTCGAGCCGGGCGACGCCGGAGCAGATCAAGGACGCCTTCGAGGCGCTGCTGGTGGCCGAGATCCTCAAGCCCTTCGAGCAGAGCCTGACCGCCTCGGGGTTCTTTCCCGGCAGCGCGGCGGGGGACATCTACGCCCACTTCTGGAAGCAGCACCTGGGACAACTGCTCGCCGGCCAGATCGACCTGCTGCCCGGCTGGGGGCCCGGCGCAGGGGAGGGGAGCGCGGCTGCCGGCGTCTCCCCGGCGGCGGGCGACCCGGGCGAGGGCGCCATCGATCTCTCGTCCGCGGCGGCTCCGGGCAGCGCGTGGCCGCTTCGCGGGCGCGCACCGCGGGTGTTTCCGCCGGCGCCCGGCCGCCCGGCTCCCCCCGACCCGAGCGGGCCTGAGGCGTCCGCCGCCGGTCCGCCGGCCGTCGCCGGGCCCGCCGCGGACCCGCCCGGCGCGGCGATCCCGAGCCTGCTGCGGCCCGCCGCCGGGCCGCCGGCGGACCTGCCCGCGGCGCTGCGCTCCGCCCGCCCCGAGGCCGCCGCGGCCTGGGCGACCCGCGTCGCG
>VGIY01000189.1 GCA_016867695.1 Candidatus Eiseniibacteriota bacterium
GACATAGGCCTCGGTCTCCACCAGCGGCTCGATGTTCTCCCCGGGCGAGACTTCCGCGAACCCATCGGCGCGGGCGGCATCGGTCCAGCCCGGATCTCCGAGCCGGCCGTCGATCTGGATGTCGCCGGCCGCTCGCGAGACGGTCAACGCGGGCTCGAAGACGGGCTGGAAGGCGTCCGCCGAGGCGGCGGCGAAGAGAAGCGGGGCGGCGAGGAGCAAGGCGCCGAGGAGCGAAGAAGCCGAATGCCCGGTCCTGCCTGGAGCGAATGGCAAGTGCATGAGCCACCTCGTCGGGTCTTGCGCCGGGCCGGCGCCCGGTCGCCCAAGGAGGCGCGGGACGAGGGCCCGATCGATGCCTGGTCGCGCGAGCGGGACCGGCGGAAGGCAGATCCAACGCATCGCACGACGCAACTACGACCAACGGGGAGGTTTGTTCGCTGTCCGATCGCCGGCGGCGGCCCGCCTCGCGGGGCGATCACTACCGGGGCAGCGATCGGCGGGGGGCGCCCATCGACTGCCGAAGTAAGATTGTCGTGCGCGGGGGGCGGGAACGCAACGGGAGACGCCCGCGGAAGCGCCTGCGGAGACGCCCGCGCAAACGCCCGCGGCGACGCCCGCAGGGGCGCTCGCAGAGACACTCGCGGGGGCGCTCGGCAGAGACGCTCGGCAGGGAATCGCTCGACGGGGAACGGGGGCCGCGAGCGCCCCCGCTCCCCCCAGCTCCTAGAACCCGCCCCGGAACAGCATCACCATCGCGCCCGACAGGGCCAGGAGCAGGAGCACGCCTCCCACCCCCACGGCTCCCGCGATGATCCGGAGCTTCATCCGGGCGCGCTGCTGGGCCGCCTCGAGCAGACGCAGTTCCGCGTCGGGCGAGAGCCGCGGCGCGGCGAACCCCGGGGCCAGGCGCTCCGTCTCACGAAGCGTCGCGGCAAACTCCCCGTCTCCGGCCAGGAACCCCTCGACCAGCACTCGGGTGTCCCGGCTCGCCTCGCCGGAGCGATAGAGCGGATAGAGGTCGCTGACCACATCTCGCGTCACTTCGAGTCTCATGGCTTCTTCTCCTTCTCTCGCAGCGCCTCCGCCAGTCGCAGGCGCGCGCGATGGACCCTGACCCTCGCCGCGGCGACCGAGATGCCGAGCGAGGCGGCAACCTCGTCGTAGGGCAACTCCTGGTCGACGCGCAGCAGCAGCGCGGCTCGCTCGCTCTCCGGCACCTCGCCTAGCGCACGCATCGTCGCGTCGAGCCTGGCCTCTCCATCCAGGCGGCGCACCGGATCGAGCTCGGGGGCGGGCGCGTCGTCGCCCAAGGGGACCTCGCGGAGCCGCCTGCGAAGGCGACTGAGATAGAGGTTGCGGGCGATCGTCAGCAGGTAGGCCCTCGCCGTGCGCGTCTCGATGCGCCCGGGGCGCGTCATCAGGCGCACGAAGGTCTCCGAGACGATGTCCTCGGCCGTGCTGCGGTCTCCGCAGAGGCGCCAGGCGAAGCTGAGGATCGCCGGAGCGTGCTGGCGATAGAGGGCTTCGATCTCCTTCATGACGGCCTCCGATGGGGATACTCGCGAGGCAGGGATACGTTACGGGGTTTTCCGAGAAGGAGAGAGGGGAAAGGGGCTCGAAGTCACTGGCGCCAAGTCGCGATCAGCGTTGCGCGCCTCTCGGTTTGCGGGCTCCGGCGTCCCGGACACGGCCGGCGCCGGAGGCGCGCTGCGGCGCGAGGGTGGCGGCCCGAGTCGGCTGACGAGCAGTGGACCGATCCGAGGATCGGTCCGGGTGCGTGCCCGCAGGGACTTCGACGACCGCGTAGAAGTCCACCCCGCGTGCGCTTCTGCGAGGGCTGACGGCAGTCATCAGAGGCCGGGGCGGCTCGACTCCATCTGCCCTGAGTCCGGCGAGGTGAAGCGTAATCGCTGCCTCGATTCGGCGAAGAGCCGAGTCGAGGGTCTTTCCGGTCGCGACGCAGCCCGGGAGATCGGGCACGGAAGCCCCCCAGTCGCTTTCGGGATCCCGGCTGATGCGAACCAGATACCGCAGCGCTCTCATGGTCGCCCTCGCTTCAGGCCCGCCTGACGCATGACGGAGGCCAGCGTTCCCTTCGGAATGTCATCGCTCAAATGACCGCTGACAGTGACCCTGCCAGCTCTGCCCGGGTGTTTGAGCTGCCGGTGGCTGCCCCGTGAGACAACGGTGTACCAGCCTTCTCTTTCAAGAAGGCGGATCAACTCCCGGACCTTCATCGGACGATACCAGATCGGGTGACGACCAGGCAGTGGTTCCGTTGCATGGCAGGAGTCGTAGCCAATCTCGGGCCAGACCCAAGCAGCTCCGGGTTGTGGGAGATCTGCGGCCCCTACCGAAGTCGAGCGCGGTCTTTCCGAGCCTCACCCAACCCCGCCTCGATCTCCTCCACCGTCGGCAGGATGCTCTCCAGCCGTGCTCCCGGGATTGGCGCGCATACCGAAGGCGCGTTCCCTTGCGGCTCAACCTCTCAAGGAGGGTCAGGTTGTGGGACCAGGTGTTTGGTGCAGGAGCTTCTTGCACGCTTGTCCGACCCGGCCCTGTCGCTGCTACGCTCGTCATCACCTGCGGGGCGAAGCACGCCGCAGGTGCACGCCCTTGTTGGGCACCCTGGCCACTGTCGGATGCACTGGGAGCGCATCCTTGCCTTGGATCCGAGTCCGCCACCTGCACGGGCGGCGGACGCTTCGCCCAGCCCGCCAGCCGCGTTGCCGGATTCAGTCCCGGTACTTCGCCTTGATTGCGCCCCACGTTTCCTTGGCGACCGGCGTCAGCGCCTCACTCTCGACTCGAATGTCGTCCACGCTGAGGGAGGTCCAGTCGGCTAGGCCCCAGTAGAAAAGCACGTTGTTGCCCAGGCATACGGCGTTCGGCCTCATGGTGCTGGCAATGGGACCATGAACGACCTGACCATCGATGGTGACCGTGAACAGGTTCCCGACGCAGGTTAGGCCGTAGTCGTGGAGCTCGGTCGGTGATGGCGCGTCTGCGATCCTCTCCATCGAGCCACTGAGGAATGAGTAGAGACCATCCGCGCCGATGTGCAGCACGTCGTCTTCAGCGAACGGCGGGGGGGCCACAGCGGGGTCTGCGCTCTCGACTTCGATCGCGTCGAAGAACGTGCCCCAGGGTGTGACGCGGTCGAAGCGCATGCGCACAGTCAGGGTGAAGTCGCCGGAGGCCGGGAATGTCGGGCAGGGCCCTGGAAACCGCGTCACCAGGAGGGGAAAGGCCCGCCCATTGGTTGACGAGAGATGAACCAGCCCATCCGACAACGCGGCGATTCCGTACGGCGAGTAGGCGGCCACCCCGTGGCATTCGACCCCTTCATCGACCCAGTGGCCAGGCCCACCGGGATAGCTGTCGGCACAGAACCGAGGGCCGCTGGTCAGGATCTCCGTGCGCCAAACAGAAGGATCCAGGGTCGGCCCATCGAACTGCTCCTCGAAGAAGACCTGAGACTGGGCCGCCGCAGCCGAGCCGATCGCAAGCAGGCCTGTGAGCGCATAGGCCGTGACACGAGATCTCATGGGGCACCTCTACATAGGTCCGGGCCTCCGAAGGGAACGCCACCGAAACACGAGGAGAAGCGGAGGGACGGAAAGCAAGCGAGCACGCTGCGAGTCATCTCCGCCCCCTGGGCTAGAGACGCGCGGTGCGGGCAACTCATGAACCCGGCACCCGAGAAGCGCTGGCTCCGGTGTGGACGACTCTCGGGAATCATTGCACGACCAGACCATGGCCGGCATCGGGAAACTGATACCCTTGCCCGAGCCGGCTGCGAAGGGTCTCGGCATGTGCCCAACACTGCCGTTGAGCGGGCGGGGCCGCGCAGCGGACCCGAATCGCTCAAACGGCCTGTCGGATGATCGTACCCGCGCGGGCCGGCTACCCAACCCTCTGGTACTGACCGATCTCCCGCTTCAATCGATCCCCCAGACGATCCGACTCGACATCGAGTTCATAGTCCATCTGGAGGCCGAGCCAGAACTGCGGCGACATCCTGAAGTAGTGCGCCAACCGCAGCGCCGTATCCGCGGTCAGGGCCCGCTTGCCGAGCACGATCTCATTGACGCGACGCGCAGAGACATGAATGTCGCGAGCGAGCCGGTTCTGGCTCAGCCCCATGGGCTTCAGGAACTCCTCCAGCAGGATCTCTCCGGGGTGGACCGGATCCAGCTTCTTCTTGGCCACCCTTCTCACCCCCTGTGGTAGTCGACAATGTCCACGTCGTGGGCGTCTCCCTCTTCCCAACGAAAGCAGATCCGCCACTGATCGTTGATGCGGATGCTGTGTTGTCCCTCCCGGTTGCCTTTCAGAGCCTCAAGACGATTCCCGGGCGGGACGCGCAGGTCCTGCAGCGTCCCTGCGCGATTCAGCATCCTGAGCTTCCTCAGCGTCGCCCGCTGGATCTCTGCCGGCCATCCCCTCGCCGGCTGGCGGTTGAAGAGCGACTCCGCATCGCGCGACCGAAAGGACCGGATCATGACCGGATTATCCCACCTATGACGTCATGCGTCAAGATCACGGCTCGAAGCCCGCCGTCTGTTCCGACCCGCCGTTCCGACGCTTCCATCGTCCAAGACCCTCGCATGCAGGAGGTTGCAAGGAACGAGAACTCGGGCGTAGTCGTCCGGGATGCCGGACGGGAGGCCGGGTGCCGGCGAGGGCACCGGAAGGACTGCGTCTCGCGGAGGCGACGAAGGGGTCCGGCGGACTGCCGTAGCCAATCGGAGGCCAGGTCTTGCAGGCAGCAGCGCTCGATGGTAGATCGGACACCGGCAGGGGCTGGAGCAATCGTGAAGCAGCCTGTTTCACCACTGCCAGACCATCGGAGTCGGCGTCCCAGGGAGGCCTCGAACCAGCGATGACGGACAAAGACCTGGCCTCAGGGGCCGCCCCCTCGCCCGGCTCCGGTCCCCGGCCGCCGGCCGGAGCCTCCGAAGAGCCGGCCCACGCAACCTGCGGTTGGAACTCCGATCTCCCGACCTTCACGCGCACCGAACCGCGGGTCATCCGCCTCCACCTGGAGCGCTTCGTCCGCGACGCCGGCGCTTCCCAGATCCGCGCCTGGGACCGCTCGATCCCCTTCCTCCAGCGCGAGTGCGGCGAGCTCGTCGCGACCGACGGGGGCGCCCACGCCTACACCGCGATCCTCGAGTTCGAGCTGCCGCTCGAGGCACGGCGCACCGATGTGATCGTGCTCGAGAACGGCGTCGTCGTCGTCCTGGAGCTGAAGGGCAAGGAGCGCCCGTCGCAAGCCGACCTGGACCAGGTGATGGCCTACGCGCGGGACTTGCGGGCCTACCACGCCGACTGCCACGAGCGGCCCGTTCATGCGGTCCTCGTGCCGACGCGGGCCTCGGCCGAGCGCGCGCGCATCGACGACGTCTTCGTCGTCGGCCCGGAGGGGCTCGACC
>VGIY01000190.1 GCA_016867695.1 Candidatus Eiseniibacteriota bacterium
GGGAGGCGGGGGGTGGGGGGGGCGGGATGGGGACGCCCCGGCGCCGCCGACGCGGGCGCGACGCCCCGGTCTTGCCGCCGACGCGGGCGCGACGGCCCGGTCTTGCCGCCGACGCGGGCGCGACGGCCCGCGCGGCGGAGCCGATCCCCGCCCTTCCTGCCGGGTCACGATGCCCAAGCGGGGCCTCGCTGCAGCAACCGGCTTCGCGCGAGGCGGATCGGCGGGCCCACGCGGTTCCCTGGGAGACGGCGCAGCGGCTGCGGTCGCGGGGGGGCGGGGCGATGGAGCGGGTCTTGCAGCGTGCGACCCAAGATCACGCCGGAGCGCGACGAGGTGGCGCGCATGGGGCGGGGGCCGCGGGCGGGCGGCGCATGGTGCGGGCCGCGCGCTCCGCCCCGCCTCCCGGCGTGGTCCCCTACTTGCCGGTAACCCTGAGGCTGCGGCGCAGCTTGCGGCGCAGCAGGTGGATCTTGTGCCGCGCGGCTCTGACCTGAACCAGGTCCTTGCCCGCCAGAGCCTCGTCGCGCGCCTTGCGCAGCTTGCGGATCTGCGCCTTGATCTCGCCCTTGGGGATGCCGACGACGACGGTCTTCGGCTTCTCGATGCCCATGCGCTGGCAGAGAAGGTCGATCAGCTCCTCCTTGCGCATGCCGCTGGCGCCAACGACATCCTCGTACTGCTGGGCCATCTCGCGCAGCTTGACCACCGTCTGCTTCGACAGCTCGTGGAAGTCCATGCGTTCCTTGCTCCTTCGATCCGCTCGTCGCCGCGGCGCGCCGGCGCCCCGGCGCCCCCGCGATCGCTCAGCCCCTGCCCGATCCCGCCGGCGAACAGCCGCCGCCGGCGCCGTCGGCGGCGTAGGTGTCGCCTGCGCCCCCTGGCCGTCGAATCCCGCGGCCTCGCGCCCGCCCCCCCGCCGGGGGGCCGGCGAGGACGGCGGGATGATACAGCATTCGTCTCCGGAGCCGAACAGCGAATCGCAGAGTCGGGATCGGCCCCGTCCGGCGAGTGCCTCGCCCGGCGAGTGCCCCGTCGGGCGAGTGCCTCGCCCGGCGCCGCAGCCCGGGGGCCACGGGGACCTTCACCCGGCGTGGCATTCGCGCGCGGTCGTTGCTAGCCTGGGCGCGGCCGACCCGCGGGCGGAGCGCCTGGCGCCGATCGAAGGCGCGCGGAGCGAAGGGATGGAGAGGAGCCGGCGGGGAAGGCAAGGCAGGCCAGAGCAGAGGGGGAAGGGCCGGGGAAGGGAAGGCAGGGTAAGGATAAGCGGCGGAAGGGGAGACCGGGGCAGGGAAGGCTGGGGCAGGGAGGGCGACGAGACCGATGCTGCTGCTCGCGATCGAGACCTCGTGCGACGACACCTGCGTCGCGCTGCTGCGCGACCGCCCTCCGGGCGCGGAGCTGCTCGCTCACCGCGCCGCCTCGCAGGCCGTGCACGCCGACTTCGCCGGCGTCGTCCCCGAGCTCGCCTCCCGCGAGCACATGCGCCTGATCGGGCCGCTGTTGCGGGCGGCGCTCGCCGCTGCGCGCCTCGATCTCGGAGACCTCGAGGCGGTCGCCGTCACCAGCGGCCCCGGGCTGGTCGGCTCGCTCCTCGTGGGCGTGTCGTTCGCCAAGGCGCTCGCCTACGCCCGGAGGATCCCGGTCGTCGGCGTCAACCACGTCGAGGCGCACCTGGCCGCCGTGCTCCTGGACGAGCGGGCTGCGCGCCCGAAGCCGCCGTTCATCGGGCTGGTCGCCTCGGGCGGGCACACCGAGATCGTCCGCGTCCTCGACTGGGGCCGCTGGGAGCTGCTCGGCGCCACGCGCGACGACGCCGCCGGGGAGGCCTTCGACAAGGTGGCCAAGCTGCTGGGCATGGGGTTTCCCGGCGGACCGGCGCTCTCCCGCGCAGCCTCGAGCGGGCGCGCGGCGGCCTTCGACTTCCCGCGGGCCTGGCTCGATCTCGAGCGGGGAGGCCTCGACGTGAGCTTCAGCGGGCCGAAGACGGCGGTGAAGCTCTTCCTCGACCGACGCGGGTGGCCCGAGCGGCCGGTCGATCCGATCGAGCGGGCGCGGTTCGTGGCCGATGTCGCGGCGAGCTTCCAGGAGGCGGTCGTCGAGGTGCTCGCGGCCAAGGTCCTGGAGGCCTGCTCGCGCACGGGCGTCCGCGGCCTCGTCGTCGCGGGCGGCGTCGCCGCCAACCCGGCGCTGCGGGCGCGGCTCGAGCGCGACGCGGGGCCGCGCGGCGTGACCCTGCACCTGCCCGCGCCCGCCTGGTGCGGCGACAACGCCGCCATGGTGGGGATGGCTGCTCTCCACCACCTGCGGCGCGGCGAGCGCTCCCGCTACGATCTTCCCGCCGTCCCCAATCTGGACGACTGGGACGGCTTCTACGAGGCCGCCCGCTGAGCCGTCCGCCTCTCGCCCGCCGCCGCGCGTAAACATCGCCCGCGCCGCGGCCGATCCAGGAATGCAGCCGGACGCATCCGCATCGCTGGAGGAGACACCCATGGAGACCCCCCGCGCCCGCGAGCGCATCCTCGTCGTCGAGGACGAGGAGATGCTGCGCACGATGCTGACGATGCAGCTCCAGCGCGAGGGGTACCGCGTGCGCACCGCGGTCGACGGCGAGGACGCGCTGGACAAGATCCGCGAGGAGCGCCCCGACCTGGTCCTGCTCGATGTCGTCATGCCCAAGCTGGACGGGTACGAGACCTGCCGGCGGATCAAGGGCGACATGGCCACCGCCAACATCCCGGTGATCATGCTCACCTCGCGCGCGGATCACGAGGACAAGATCCGCGGCCTGCGCGGCGGGGCGAACGACTATGTGACCAAGCCCTACGAACCGGGCGAGCTGCTGGCCCGCGTGCGCAACATCCTCCAGTGGAGCATGCTGCAGCGCGAAGCCAATCCGCTGACGGGATTGCCGGGGAACATCTCGATCGAGAACGAGGTCCGCGCGCGGCTCGCGGCTCGCGACGCCTTCGCCTTCATGTACATCGATCTCGACCACTTCAAGGCGTTCAACGACTACTACAGCTTCCGCAAGGGGGACGAGGCGATCCGCCTGGTGGCCTCGATTCTCCTGAGCGCCGTCAGCCTGGAGGGGTCGGGCTCCGATTTCGTCGGCCACGTCGGCGGGGACGACTTCGTCCTCGTCGTCTCGCTCGACTGCGCCGACGCGATCGCCCAGGCGGTGATCCAGGAGTTCGACGCGAAGGCGCCCAGGCTCTACAGCGAGGGGGATCGCCGCCGGGGGACCATCGAGACCCACGACCGGCAGGGCCGCCGGCAGCAGTTCCCGCTCATGTCGGTGACGATCGCCGCGGTGGCCGTGCGCGACGGCGCCATCGAGCACCCCGGGGAGCTCAGCCGCATCGCCGCCGAGCTCAAGGCCTTCGGCAAGGCGCAGCCGGGGAGCGTCGTCATCTGGGAGCGGCGGCACGCCGCGTGACGCCCCCGCGGGGGGCAGGGCGCCGGGCCCAACCGGCGTGGAGGAGTCGGCGTTGAAGCGCAAGCGGATCCTCGTGGCGGATGACGAGGTCTACATCGTCCACATCCTCGAGTTCAGCCTGAGCATGGAAGGCTACGAGGTGATCAGCGCCACGAGCGGCGTGGAGGCCCTGCGCCGAATCGAGGAGGAGCAGCCCGACCTGATCGTCCTCGACGTCATGATGCCGGGCCTCGACGGACACGAGGTCTGCCGCCGCCTGCGCGCCGACGAGCGCACGAGCCGCACGCCGATCATCTTCCTGACGGCCAAGGACACGCCGGCCGACCGGGACCTCGGCCTGGGGCTGGGGGCCAACGCCTACATCACCAAGCCCTTCGGACCGCGCAAGCTGATCGAGGCGATCGAGAACCTCCTCGACGACGACGCGGGCGACGCCGCCGTGGGGCTCTAGGCTTCGGGGCGGGTCCCGGGTCTCCGGGGCCCGGACCTGCTTCTCCGCTCCCCGTCCCCGCTTGCCGTCACCGCTCGCCGTCTCCGCTACCCGCATCTGCTCGCTGTCTCGGTCCCCAGTCTCCGCTCCCCGGCCCCGCTCGCCGTCTGCGCTACCTCGCACCGCTGCCTGCTCCTATACTGCACACCGAATCGGCGCGCCGGGCCGCGGCAGAGAACGCCGCGGGACGCCGGCGAGCCACGGTCAGGGAGTCCGCGTTGTCCTCGACCCCCGGCATCGCCCTGGTGGCGCTCCCCGTGGCGCTGCCTTCGCCGCTGCAGTACGCCGTTCCCGAGGAATGGTCGGGGCGCCTGCAGCCCGGGCACCGCGTGCGCGTGCCGCTGCGGGGGGGCGAGGTCTTCGGGATCGTGACCGCCCTGGGCCGTCCGGCCGGCGCGCCGCCGCGGGCGCTCCGGCCGATCCTGGCCGTCGACCCGCCCGTGGTGCTGCTGGAGAGCTCGCTGCTCGAACTGCTCGCCTGGGTGGCCCGCTACTACGCCGCGCCTCTCGGCCTGGTGATGGAGTCGGCGATTCCCCACGCCGTGGCCCGCCCCCCGCGGGTGGCCGGGGCCGCGGAGGAAGGCGAGGCGCCGCCACCCCCCGCGGCGCCCGTGGAGGATCCCGCGCCCCCGCGGGAGCCCACCGCCCCCCAGGCCGCGGCGCTGGCGCGCGTCAGGAGCGCGCTGGAGCAGGAACAGGGGGGGATCTTCCTGCTGCAAGGGGTCACCGGCAGCGGCAAGACCGAGGTCTACCTCCAGGCCGCCGCCGCGGCGCTCGCCCGCGGGCGCGGGGCGCTGCTGCTGGTGCCCGAGATCGCCGTCGGCGTGCAGCTGCTCGAGCGGGTGCGCGAGCGCTTCGGCCCGCGCGCCGTCGAGTATCACAGCCGCCAGCGCCCCTCCGAGCGGCGGGAGAGCTGGTGGCGGGCGTGGCGGGGGGAGGCGTCCATCGTCGTCGGCGCGCGCTCGGCCGTCTTCGTGCCCGTCCGCAGTCTCGGGCTCGTCGTCGTCGACGAGGAGCACGAGCCCGCCTACAAGCAGGGCGAGACACCGCGCTACCATGGCCGCGACACCGCCCTGGTGCGCGCCCGCCTGGCGGGAGCGGTCACGCTGCTCGGTTCGGCGACGCCCTCGCTCGAGTCGCGGACGCACGCGGAGCGGGGCAAGTACGAGCGCCTCGTGCTGCCCGAGCGGATCGGCGGGCGCCCCGCCCCGCGGGTGACGCTGGCCGACCTGCGCGCCGCCGCGCCGGAGGGGACGGAGGTCGAAGGCGTGCCCGTGGTCGGCGGGGTGCGGGACCCGGGCGAGCCCCTCTCCCCCTACCTGCTGGAGCGGCTGCGCGCCGCGCGCGCCGCCGAAAACCAGGCGATCCTCCTGCTCAACCGCCGCGGCTTCTCGACCTCGGTGCAGTGCCGCGCCTGCGGGCACGTCTTCGAATGCCCGCGCTGCAGCGTCGTGCTGACGCATCACCGGGCGGAGCAGGCGCT
>VGIY01000191.1 GCA_016867695.1 Candidatus Eiseniibacteriota bacterium
CGGGGCCCGGTGACGACCGGCTTCACCGTCTACAACAGCTTCTACTACTACACCGGGGGCTGCTACTCGCACCCGGGGACCGATCCGAACAACCATAGCGTCGTGCTGGCCGGCTGGGACGACGACCTCTGCGCCGGCGGCGCCTGGCTGGTGAAGAACAGCTGGGGTGGCGGCTGGGGCGTCGGCGGCTACGCTTGGGTCCAGTACGGCAGCGCGGGCATCGGCCGGGCCACGCAGCAGGTCCGCTATCATCCCGGCACGGAGATCGAACTGGCCGGCGTCGAGGTGGACGACGGCGAGAGCGGCGACGGCGACGGCTGGCTGGACCCGGGCGAGGAGGCCCGCCTGGTCGTCCGCCTGCGCAACGGCGTGCTCGCCGCGGCCCGCACCGGGATCCGCGCGATCCTGGTCAGCGAATCCCCGGGCGTGACCGTGCTGCGCCGCCAGGGCGATTGCCCCGACCTCGCGCCGGGGGAGCGTGGCGCGGTGGAGCCGGCCTTCCGCGTCGCCGTCGATCCCTTCCTCGATGTCGGGGCGCGGGTCCGGATGCGCGTCGGCGTGATCGCCCGGGGGGGCTACAGCGTTAGCGACACCTTCAGCCTGCAGATCGGCGACCTGCCAGTCCTGCTGGTCGACGACGACGGCTCGACAGTCGCCGATCCCTTCTTTCGCGATGCCCTGGACGCGGAGGGCTACGCCTACCGCCATTGGGACACGAGCCTGCGCGGCACGCTCCCGGCGGAGATCCTCTCCCGGCACGCCGCCGTCGTCTGGCTGACCGGGATCACCGGAAACCTCGAGGGCCCCGACCAGGCGGCGCTCTCCGCCTACCTGGACGGAGGTGGCAGCCTGCTCGTCAGCGGCCAGGACATCGGCTGGTGGATGAACGAGGCGGGGGGCGCGGGGGACCGCGCCTTCTACAACGACTACCTGCGGGCCGACTACGTCGCCGACGACTCGGGGTTCCGCACGCTGCAGGGCTTCGCCGGCGACCCGATCGGCGACGGGCTGAGCTTCACCCTGGGCGGGGGGGACGGCTCGCGCTCGCAGGACTACCCGAGCTGGATTCGCGCTCGCGGAGGCGCGCAGGAGATCCTCCACTACGGCTCCCTGCCGATGGTCGCCGGCGCGCTGCGCTGGGAGGGGAGCGGGCGCCTCGTGTATCTCGCGTTCGGGCTCGAGGCGATCGACACGCGCGCCGACCGCCGCCTGCTACTGTCACGGGCCCTCGAGTGGCTCGTGCCGGAATGGCCCGACACGCAGCGCCCCGCGGTGGATCTCGTGTCGCCGAACGGGGGCGAGGTCTGGGACTTCCTCGACGAGGTCGAGATCCGCTGGCAGGCCTCCGACGAGAGCGGCATCGCCGGGATCGACCTCCACCTGTCGCGGGACGGCGGCGCGACCTTCGGCGAGACTCTGGCCAGGGGGCTCGACAACGACGGCAGCCACATCTGGCGCGTGGTCGGCACCGGCTCCGCCGCGTGTCGGATCCGCGTCGTGGCCCGCGACAGCCTCGGGCTGGCCGCCTTCGACGAGAGCGACCAGCCCTTCACGATCCTGCAGCCCCCCGCCGCGGTGGACGCGGCGGCACCGGGCGAGACGCGCTTTCTCGCCGAGGGCCCCAATCCGTTCAGCACCACGACGGCGCTGCGGCTCGCGCTGCCCGCGCCGGCCGTGGTGCGCGTCTCGATCCACGACCTCGCCGGACGCGAGCTGGCGCGCCTGCAGGACGGCCCGCTGGCGGCGGGGGACTGGCGCTTCCCCTGGGCGGGCCGCGACGGAGCGGGGAGGGGGCTGCCGGGCGGCGTCTACTTCGGTCGGGTGGAGTCCCCCGATCCGGCGGTGGGACGGCGGGTGGCGCGCCTGCTGCTGCTGCGCTAGTAGGCCTTGGCCCAGAGCACCGCGCGGGGCGAGGGCTCGCCGCAGGCGAGGCAGGAGCCCTTCTCGGGGGGCGGCGCGCCCGGGGTCGAGAACCCCTGGCTCTCCTCGAAGGGCACGGTGCGGATCGTCGCCTTGGTCTCCTCGGCGACGCGCTCCTCGCAGGCCGAGGCGCCGCACCAGGGCGCCCAGACGAAGTAGTTGTCCCCCTCCAGGAGGCGGCGGAACTCGGCGTAGTCGCCGACCTGGCGGGTGCGCCCCTGCCGGCGCTCGAGGGCCCGCTCGAAGAGCTCCCGCTGCATGGCCGCCAGGGCCGCGTCGATGCCCGCGGCGATCTCGCCGCGGGCGAGCATCGCCTTGGCGCGCGTGTCGCGGCGCACGAGCACCGCGCCCTGCTTCTCCACATCGCGGGGGCCCACCTCCAGGCGCAGGGGCACGCCCTTCAGCTCCCACTCGCTGTACTTCCAGCCCGGCTTGAACTGCTCCCGATCGTCGACGTGGAGCCGGTAGCGCCCGCGCAGCGGCCCGGCGATCTCGTCGATGTAGGCGAGCACGCGGCCGCGCTCCTCGTCGGAGCGCCAGATGGGCACGACGACCAGTTCGAGCGGGGCCAAGCGGGGCGGCAGGACCAGGCCCTGGTCGTCCGAGTGGGCCATGATCAGCGCGCCGATCAGGCGCGTCGAGACGCCCCAAGAGGTCTGCCAGCAGTAGCGCCACTGCTGCTGCTCGTCCTGGAACTTGACCTCGAAGGCGCGGGCGAAGTTGTCGCCCAGGTTGTGCGAGGTGCCCGCCTGGAGGGCCCTGCCGTCCTGCATGAACGCTTCGATCGAGTAGGTGCGCAGGGCGCCGGCGAATTTCTCCCTGTCGGTCTTGCGGCCGAGGTATACGGGCATGGCCATCCACTGCTCGGCGAAGTCCCGGTAGACGCCGAGCATGCGGCGCGTCTCCTCCTCGGCCTCCTCGGGCGTGGCGTGCGCGGTGTGCCCCTCCTGCCAGAGAAACTCGGTCGTGCGCAGGAAGAGGCGCGTGCGCATCTCCCAGCGGACGACGTTGGCCCACTGGTTGATGAGCAGCGGCAGGTCCCGGTAGCTCTTGATCCACTTGGCGTACATGTGGTAGATGATCGTCTCGGAGGTCGGCCGCACCATCAGCGGCTCCTCCAGCCGCGCGCCGCCGCCGATCGTCACCACCGCGCACTCCGGGGCGAAGCCCTCGACGTGCTCCGCCTCCTTCTTGAGGAAGCTCTCCGGGATGAAGAGCGGGAAGTACGCGTTGCGGTGGCCGGTGGCCTTGATCATCTCGTCGAGCGCCCGCTGCATTCGTTCCCACAGGGCGTAGCCGTTGGGCCGGATGACCATGCAGCCGCGCACCGGGGAGTAGTCGGCCAGCTCCGCCTGGAGCACGATGTCCAGGTACCACTGCGAGAAGTCCTTGGCCCGGGAGGTGATTCCGTACTCGGACATCGCGGCTCCTTTCGCCGGCGAGCGGGCCGCCGGCGGCGCGGCGCGGTCCGGGAGCGGCCGCATCGGCGGGCGACGGCGAGATTGCGCCGGATGATCGCCAATCGCCGGCGTGCTGTCAATCGCCCCGGGAGGCGGACCCGCCGCCCGACGAGGGCGCCGGCTGCCGCAGCGCCGCGCCGCCGGCGAACCTTGCCGCGCGGGACGGGGTTGCCTAGACTCGGGCCGGGCGCGCGGACCGCGCGCCCGGCAGGGAACGGCGGATCCGGGGGCAGGTTGACGCAGGCATCTCTCCCGCGGGGCGAAGCGCTCCTCGAAGTCGAGGGGCTGACCAAGGACTACGGTCCGGTGCGGGCCGTCGACGGGCTCGGCTTCACCGTGCGGCGCGGGGAGATCGTCGGTCTTCTGGGGCCGAACGGCGCGGGCAAGTCGACGGCGATGCGCGTGCTCGTCGGCTACCAGGTTCCAACCGCGGGGCGGGTCCGCGTCGCCGGAGGCGACATCTTCCGCGAAGGGGCGCGGATCAAGGGCACTATCGGCTACCTGCCCGAGAACCCGCCCCTCTACGGCGAGATGCGCGTGCGCGAGTACCTGACGCTGGCGGGCCAACTCAAGGGCCTGCGCGGGGCGGCGCTGGCGGAGGGGCTCTCGCGGGCGGCCGAGTGGCTGAACCTCGAGGGCGTCTGGGAGCGCCAGGCGGCGCACCTGTCGCGGGGCTACCGGCAGCGGGTCGGGCTGGCCCAGGCGCTGATCGCCGACCCGCCGCTGCTGGTGCTCGACGAGCCGGCCACCGGCCTCGACCCGAACCAGATCGCCGACCTGCGCCGGTTGCTGGCCGAGTGGCGCGAACGCAAGGGGATCCTACTGTCGACCCACATCCTCGCCGAGGCGCTGCAGCTCTGCGATCGCGTGCTGGTGCTCAGCCGCGGGCGCCTCGTCGCCGAGGGAAGTCCGCAGGGTTTGGGCGGCCGCGGGCGGGGGGCCGCGGCGACGACGATCCTCGCCCGGGGCGGGTCGCTGAGCCCGCTGGAGGGGATTGCGGATCCCGGGGCGCTGCGCGCTCGCCTGGAGGTGGCGGCCGGGGAGGGCGAGGGGAGTGAGGAGAACGCGGGGAACCTCTGGCGGATCGAGGGGGAGATCGACGGCGACGGGCGGCGGCGCCTGCTGGCGCACCTGGCGCGCGGGGGTTGGGACCTCGTCGAGTGGAGCGCGGGGCTGAGCGCGCTCGAGCAGGCATTCCGGCGCCTGACGCTGGAAGAGGGGCGCGAGGGGGAGGAGACGCGGTGATGCGCGCCGTCTGGGTCCTGGCGAGCCGGGAGCTGCGCGGCTTCCTGCGCTCCCCGCTGGGCTACGCCCTCCTGGCGGTCCACGCCCTGGCGAGCGGCCTCATTCTCGTCACCCTGCTCTATCTCTTCCGCGAGCAGTGGATGCTCTCGGCCCAGCAGGCCGCCCGCACGCTGCAGGCCCCGCCCGGCGTGAGCCTGCAGCTGGCCGTGGTCATGCCCTACTTCCTCAATGTCGCCAGCCAGCTGCTCTTCATCCTGCCCTTCGTGACCATGCGCTCGATCGCCGAGGAGCGCCGCTCGCGCGGCCTCGAGCTGCTGACCTCCTATCCGCTGCGCGTGTGGCAGATCGTGCTCGGCAAGTACCTGGGCGTTCTCGGCTTCACGCTGCTGCTCTGGAGCGTCAACGCCCTGCACGTCGTGATCCTCGCGCTGGTGGGCTCGCCGGCCGCGCTGCCGGTCCTGGGGGGGCTCCTGGGGCTGTTGCTCTTCGCCGCCGCCCTCCTGGCGATCGGGCTCTTCGTCTCCTCGCTGGCGATGGGGCAGGTGGAGGCGGCCGTGCTCACGCTGGGGCTCTTCCTCGTCCTGGCCATGGCCGGCGGCGTGGCCCGCCCGGGCTCCTCGTGGGGACAGACGCTGCTGGCCAACCTCTCGCCCCTGCACCACTACAGCGGGTTCGGCCAGGGCCTGCTGGCGCCCGCGGCGATCGGCTACTTCCTGGCGGCGACCGTGCTCTTCCTCGCCCTCAGCGTGCGC
>VGIY01000192.1 GCA_016867695.1 Candidatus Eiseniibacteriota bacterium
TGATCAAGCTGCGCGGCGAGGAGATCGGCCGCGGTGAGCTGCACAGCGGCCAGCTCCTGGCCATGGGGCCCGGGGCGCCGCAGGCGGGCCTGCAGGGGCTCGCCGTGCGCGAGCCGGTCTTCGGGCTGCCGGCCCTCTGGATCTCGGCCGATCAGCGCGCCGAGGCCGAGGCGGCGGGCCTGACCGTGGTCGAGCCGGCGGCGATCGTGGCCACGCATCTGACCGAACTCGTCGGCCGCCACGCGGGGGAACTGCTCACCCGCCAGGACGTCCAGGCGCTCCTCGATCAGGTCAAGACGACGCACCCGGCGCTGGTGCAGGAACTGGTGCCCAACCTGCTCACCCTGAGCGGCGTGCAGCAGGTTCTCAAGCGCCTGCTGCGGGAGCAGGTCTCGATCCGCGACATGGTCACGATCCTCGAGGCGCTCGCCGACCTCGTGCCGGCGGTGAAGGACCTCGACGTCCTGGTCGAGCGCACGCGCGAGGCGCTGGCCCGCACCCTGATCCGTCCCTACCGCTCTCCGCAGGGCGACCTGTCGGTCGTGACGCTCGATCCGCTGCTCGAGCAATCGTTGATCGACGCCGTCGCCCCCGGTCAGGAGGGGCGCCAGCGGCTGGTGCTCGATCCGGCGCGCACGCAGACGCTCGTCGACTCGATCTCCGAGGCGGTGCAGCGGGCGCTCGCGGTGGCGCAGCATCCGATCCTCATCTGCAGCCAGTACCTGCGGCCTCACCTGCGGGAGTTCGTGGCCCGGTTCATTCCCCAGGCGGTCGTGCTCTCGTATCCGGAGGTGACCGGCGCGGCGGTCGTCCAGACGGTGGCGACGGTCCGGTCGGCGGCGGTCGCGGCGTGAGGCGTCGAGGAGCGCGGCGATGAAGATCCAGCGATTCGAGGCCACCGACATGCCCGCGGCGCTGCGCGAGGTGCGCCGCGCTCTTGGCGCCGAGGCGGTGATCCTCGAAGCCAGGCAGCGCCGGCGCGGCGACGCCCGGTCCGGGGTCCTCGTCCTGGCCGCGCTCGACCGCCACCTCGAGGCTCCCGCTTCCCCGAGCGCGCCGCGGCTGCAGGCCCTGGCGCGGGCGGCCGGAGAGCCGCCGCCGACCCGCGCGCATCGACCCGGCCCCGCGCCGCGCCTGGCGAACGCGCCCCGGGCGGCGAACGCGCCCCGGGCGGCGGCCGCGCCGCGCCTGGTGGAAGCGCCCCCGGACTTCGCCGCGCGCGCGCTGCCCGCGGGCGGCGGCGCCGAGCTCGAGCGCCTGCGCGAGCGGGTCCGCCTGCTCGAGCAGCTCGTCTGCAGCGATCCCTTTTCGCGCCTGCCGGAGACGCTGCGCGACCTCTATCAGGAGCTGGCCGCGGCGGAGATCGACGCCCACCTCGCCTTCGCCCTGGTGAGCCGCCTGGCCGAGGAGGGGCTGGACCCGGCGCGGGAGGGAAGCAATCTCGAGCCGCTGCGCCGGCTGCTGCTGCCGCTCCTGCCCGATCCGCCGGGCGATGCGGGGGAGGCGCGGATCCACTTCGTCGCCGGCGCCCCCGGCGCGGGCAAGACGAGCGTCGCCGCCGCCCTCGCCGCGCGCGCCCTGCGCCGCGGGCTCGCCCCGGGGCTCGTCTCGATCGACATCTTCCGCGCCGCCGGGCCGGCCGCCCTGGAATCGAGCGCGCGGATCCTCGGCGTGCCCTTCGCGATCGCCTACGAGCCGGAGGAACTCGCCGCCGGCGGCTTCGCGCTCGCCGGCTGCGACTGCTGGCTGATCGACACGCCGGCGCTGACGCGCGCCGAGCCGGGGAGCGGCGAGCAGATCCTGCGCTTCCGCGAGGCCCTCGGCGCGGCGCGGACGCACCTCGTGCTCCCGGCGACGGCCAAACCTCGCGATCTGGTCGCCATGCTCGAACTGGGCGCGCCCCTGGATCCCGACGGGCTCGTCTTCACCCACGCCGACGAGACGGCGACCTTCGGCGGGATGCTGGGCGCGGTCCTGAAGAGCCGCCTCCCGGTGGCCGGCGTGACCGCGGGGCGCGATCTCCTCAGCGCCCTGCGCGAGGTGACGAACGAGGAGATCGTCGACTGGGCGCTGCGGGGCGTGAAGGGATCGGTCGCCTCCGCGCCGCGGATCGCCGAGCCCGCGGTGGCTGCCCGCCCGCGCGTGGTCCCGTTCCGGCCGGCGGCGGGCTGAGAGGAGGGCGACGATGAGACCGTCACCCGGCGAGACGCACCGGCCGCGCGTCCCGGCGCCCGCAGGGCGCTCACCGCGCGAACGCCCGTGGTCCGGCGCGCCCGGCGGCGCGCCCCTCGCGGACGCCGGCGCGGCGCCTCTCGCGGGCCCCTGCGCGGCGCATCACCCGGACGAGCTCCCGCTGCTCTCGATCGCGATCGCCGGCGGCAAGGGGGGCATCGGCAAGACCAACCTCGCGGCGAACCTGGCCATCGGCATGTCGGACCTGGGCCGCCGCGTGCTGCTGCTCGACGGGGACCTCAGCCTGGCCAATGTCGACCTGCTGCTCGGGCTCGCGCCGCGGCACACGCTCCACGACGTGGTCACCGGACGGCGGCGCATGGAGGAGATCGTGCTCGCCGGGCCGGCCGGCGTGCGCATCCTGCCGGCCGCCTCGGGCATCGAGGAGATGGCCGATCTCGACGAGGTCCGCCGGGAGAGGCTCCTGCGCTCGCTCGCCCGGGTCACCGGCGACCGCGACGTCCTGATCATCGACACCGCTCCCGGCATCCAGGCGCAGAACCTGCGCCTGGCGCGGGCGGCCGACGAGATCCTCGTCGTCACGACGCCCGAGCCGCCCGCCTTCGCCGACGCCTACGCGACGCTGAAGGTCCTCTCGGCCCATGCGCTGGCCCGCCCGCCGCGGCTGGTGGTGACGATGGCCCGCGACCGGGGCGAGGCGCGGCGCGTGAGCGAGCGCATCGGGCGCGTGGCCCGGCGGTTCCTCGGCCTCGACCTCGAGCTCTGCGGCGTGATCCCGCGCGACGCGGCGGTGGCCAGGGCCGTGCGCCGCCAGCAGCCCTTCGTGCGCGCCTACCCCGACTCGCCCGCGGCGGAGGCGATCCGTGACCTGGCCCGGCGCCTGCTAGACCCGCCCGAGCGCCCGCGGCGGCGCGCGAGACCGGCGGCGCTGCAGGCGGCCTGACGGGGGAACGATGAAGGTCTGGATCCGACAGATCGCCCGGCTGGCCGGCCTGACCGGCGCCTGCCTGATGCTGGCCGCCGGCGCGCTGCTCGGTCTGGGCGTGACGACGCTGGTGCTGCGCAGCCTGATCGTCGGCGTCGTGCTCTATGTCGCCGTGGCGATCCTGGGCAGGCTGGCGGGGGAGACGATCCTGGGCGTCGCCGTCGAGCACTGCCTGAAGCGCCGGGGGGCGGCGTCCCTGGCGGCGGAGGCGGAGCGCGCCGCGCCGGCGGGCCGATCGGGAGTTCGCGCGGCCTGAGCAGGGCCGGGGAAGGAGTCGGGAGGAATCATGGGAGAGACGAGCGCATTGCTGAGATTGGCTGCCCGCCCGATTCCGGCGCGGCTGACGCCGGAGGAACGCACCAAGGCCGAGGCGCTGCGCAAGTACGCCCCGCTGGTCAAGTATGTGGTCGACAAGGTGGCCAGCACGCTGCCGAAGTCGATCGACAAGGAAGATCTCCTGCACACGGCGATCATCGGCCTCTACGACGCGCTGGAGAAGTTCGACGCCGAGCGGGGGACGAAGTTCGAGACCTACGC
The DNA here is from genome assembly GCA_016867695.1 of Candidatus Eiseniibacteriota bacterium. Taxonomy (GTDB): domain Bacteria; phylum Eisenbacteria; class RBG-16-71-46; order CAIMUX01; family WJJG01; genus VGIY01. Next base: position 3,716 of record VGIY01000192.1, read on the forward strand.
CGTCTGGCGCATCAAGGGAGCGGTGCTCGACGAACTGCGCTCGCTCGACTGGGCCAGCCGTTCGACGCGCCGCCGGGCGCGCGAGATCGAGCGCGTCTCGCAGCGTCTGGAGCAGAACCTCGGGCGCGCGGCCAGCGAGCAGGAGATCGCCTCCGAACTGAAGCTCCCGCTGCGGGAGTACAGCCGCCTGCTCGAGGATGTGCGCGGGGCGACGCTGCTCAGCCTCGATCAGACGGTGTCCATCGACGACGAGCACGACCTCAGCGGCCTGGCCGAGGCGATCGAGGACCCCACCGCCGAGAACGCGCTGGTCGACATCGAGGATCGCGAGTCGAAGCGGCTCCTGCTCGGGGCGATCAACGAACTGCTCGAGCAGGAGCGCTTGGTGCTGGCGCTCTACTACTACGAGGAGATGACGCTCAAAGAGATCGGCGAGACGCTGAGCATTTCGGAATCGCGCGTCTCCCAGATCCACACGAAGGCGATCACCCGGCTGCGCGGACGGGTGCAGCCGGTCTGGCCGGCGGCCTGAGGAGGAGAGCGGCGGTGGACCCGGTGGCCCAGCTCCGACTGGCGCTGGCGCAGACGCCCGCGCTCGAAGCGCTCCAGGAAGGCGCGCGCCGCCGCGACGACCGCCAGCAGGCGCAGGTCGAACGGGTCTTCCGGGACCGGGTCGAGCTCCAGGGGCGCCAGGTGGAGGAATGCCCGCCGCCCGAGGCCGTGGGCCACGATCCCGACGAGGGCGGCGCCGGGCGCGGCAGGCCGGGGCCGACGCCGGCGGAGCGGGCGCCGGAGGAAGCCGCGGAGGAGGGGACGCCGGAGGCCGCCGATGCGCTCGGCGCACGGTTGGACAAGCGGGCCTAGCCCAGGGAAGGAGCGGAGGTCATGAACGCCGGATGGGTCGGAGTGAGAATGGGCCAGCGCCGCGCGCTGCACCTGGTCATCGCCGTGACGCTTCTCGCGGCGGCGCTGTGGGCCACGCCCTGGATGAGGCCGCGCCCCGTCGCCCCCGTCACGTCGGCGGCGACGCCGGAGGCGGCGGCGCCCGAGGCGCCGGCGCCCTGGCCGGCGCTGGCCGGGACCGGGGACGATGCGCGGCTCCGGCAGCAGCTCGAGTTCGCGCGACTCGAGTTGGCCGAGCGGGAGGAGCGCGTGGCGGTGCGCGAAGCGGCGCTGCGGGGCGAGCTGCAGCGGGGCTTCTGGGCCCGCCAGGCCCTGGTCGGGGCGCTGACGCTGGCGCTGGCCGCGCTCGCCGTTCCCCTCCTGCTCAAGCGGGGCATCGGCTGGTCGGCTCTGCGCGAGCAGTTGCGCGCCGACGAGAGCCGCCTGCAGCGCCTGCAGCTCTCGGTCATCGACGGCCTGCAGGCGTTCGAGGCCTCCCTGGCGGGGGCGCGCGCGGAGGGCGCGGCGGCGTCGTCCGGAGCGGGGGAGGCCGGGCGCGAGGAGCTGACGCCGGACCGCGCCCGGCGTCTGGTCCTCGCGGAGGCCCCGGCCACTGCGCGGCCGCAGCCTCAGGCTGCGCCGGCGCGGCCGCCGGCGCGGGCGGACCGGCCCGTCCGGCTCGTCGAGGCGATCGAGGAGGAGCAGATGTGGCCGGCGCTCGAGCCGCGCCCGTTGGAGAGCGAGCCCTACGCGCCCGAGGAGGGGTTCGTCGCCG
>VGIY01000193.1 GCA_016867695.1 Candidatus Eiseniibacteriota bacterium
CGGCGGCCGCGGGGCACCGTCGAGTGGCGGATGCTCTCGCGGCGGGGCCAGGAGATCGTCAGCGGGGTGTACCTCTACGCGGTCACCTGCGAGAACGAGACGACGATGGGTCGCTTCACGATCATCCGCTAGGGGGCGGCGGGCGCCTGGCGGGGGTGGAGCAAGGAGGTAGCAAGGTGAAGCGGGGATTCGTCATCGCGGTCGCTCTCCTCGTCGTGCCGGCGGCGGCCTTCGGCGCGCAGGAGTTCGAGAAGGTGGGCACGGTGGGGGCCCAGTTCCTCAAGATCGGCATCGGCGCGCGCGCCGTCGGGATGGGCTCGGCCTTCGTCTCCGTCGCCGACGACGCCTCGTCCGTCTACTGGAACCCGGCCGGCGTGGCCCGCATCACGCGCAGCGTGATCAACATCAACCACTGCGACTGGGTCCACGACACGGCCTTCTCGCAGGCCGCCTACGTCTTCGACCCGCGCTACCTGCCCGGGATGCTCGCCCTGCACGTGCGCAGCCTGTACATGCCCGAGCAGCTCGTGCGGACGATCTACAAGCCCGACGGGACCCCGGGTTACACCTTCGACAACGGGGACGTCGCCGCCGGGCTGACCTTCGCCCGCTCGCTGACGGACAAGTTCTCGGCCGGGATCACCGCCAACTACCTGCACTCCTCGCTGGCCGACGTCACCAGCAGCGCCTACAGCTTCGACTTCGGCACGCTCTACGACACCGGCTTCCAGTCGCTGCGTATCGGCATGGCGATCCAGAACATCGGTAACGAGATGCGCTTCCTCGAGCGCAGCTCGAAGCTGCCGACGCTCTTCCGCGTGGGCATGTCCATGCGCGTCTACGAGAGCGGACAGCTGCGCGTTCTCACCGCCGCCGACTTCTCCCACCCACCGGACAACAGCGAGCGGGCCAATGTCGGCGCCGAGGTGGGCTACAAGGACTTCCTCTACTTCCGCGGCGGCTCGGGCTTCGGCTACGACGCCGAGGGCCTGAGCCTCGGCCTCGGCTTCAAGGTGCCGACCAGCCTCAACTCGGAGGCGACGATCGATTACGCCTACTCCGACATGAGCTACCTCGGCGCGATCCATCGCCTCTCGATCGACTTCCGCTTCTAGGGGCCGCCTTGAAGGCGCCGGCGAAGAGGAGGGCCCGGGCGATCGCCCCGGGCCTCCTTGTCTGCGCGAAGCGCGCCCTCGCTCGCCCGGCCCTCTGCGCCTGCCTGGTCCTGGCAGCCTTGCCGCTCGCGGCGCAGGGTCCCGGCGCGCTGCCGGTCGAGGCCGCCGGCGAGATCCCCTTCGTCCTGGACGCGGCGGCGCTGCTCGACGAGGCGGGGCGCGCCCAGGTCTACTTCACGCTCGCGGTCCCCGGAGAGGCGCTCCACTGCGCGCCGGGGCCGCCCGGCGAGGTGGACCGCTACGAGGTCGAGCTGCAGCTCGACAACCTGGACGGATCGGGCGGCCTGGCCCTCGGGCGCTCGCAGCGGATTACCGTCCCCTGCGACCGCGAGCGCCTGGAGGCGGAGGAGCCCGGTCGCGCCGCGCACCGCTTGCTCTTCCTGAACGCTCCCTGGGAGGGCCAGGGAGAGGGTTTCGAGCTGCGCCTCCTCGACCTGGAGTCGACCCGCGCCGGGCTCCTCTATCATATCCAGGGGAGCCACAAGCGGGGCCTTGCCCGGGGGCGCGTGCCGCGGGCCGAGATCGTGGAGGGCCGGGGCCTGAGCGGTACGATCCATCTCTGGGATGCGCAGGAGGAGGCTTTCGCGGAGGGCTGGTGGGGCGACTTCCTGCTCGGCCGGGCTGCGGAGGCGCGCCCGGCCGTCGATCCCAACCCGGGGCGCGTCTACGGGCTGCGGCGCCGCACGGCGCGCGCCTATGTGGAGGCCTACGGCCTGGAGGGCGAGGAGGTGCGGCTGCGCGCGCTGCTGCGTTCCTGGCCCGACGGAGCGGTCATGGCCGAGCGCCGGGCCGATGGGGTCCTGCCCTGGGAGCGTACGGCGATCGTCCACCGGCTGGATGTCGACGAGTTGGAGAGCGGCGCCTACGAGCTCGAGCTGCGCGTCGAGTCGCGCCGCGGCGGGGGGGGAGCCTGGCGGAGCGCCGCCCGGCTGCAGGTGCTCTGGCGCGAGGCCTCCTGGGACCGGACCGGGGCCGAGCTGCTGAGCGAGGCGCGCCTCCTCCTGGATGAGGGGGATCTGGAGCGCTTCGCGGCGCTCGAGCCGGGACCGCGCGAGGCCTTCCTGGACAGCCTCTGGGGCGACATCGACGGGCTGATCGGGGGGCCGCTGCAGACGGGGCCGGCGCGGGCGCTCTTCGAGGAGCGGCTGCGGGCGGCCGACGCCCGCTTCCCGCGGCTGCGATCGGGGGGGCTGAGCGACCGGAGCCGGGTCCTGATCCGCTACGGCGAGCCCGACGAGTTCCACAAGGAGCTGGCCCCGACGGACGAGACGCTGCTCGGCAGCTTCCTGGGGCGGGAGATCGGCGACGCCGAGCGATCGGAGACGGGAGGGGCGCGGCGGCGCACGCGGCACGATGACTCGGCCTACGAGGTCTGGTACTACATGAACCGTGGTTCGCCGCTCGTGCCCGACCGCGGCGGGCGCCGCGGCCCGCAGACGCTCAAGTTCATCTTCGCCGATCGGATGCGAACCGGCGAGTATCGGCTGATCTACACGAACACGCTCGAGGGGCGGGACTAGGAGGAAGCAGGGATGCAGGCGCGAGCGCTCGGGTCCGTCGCGGTGAAGGGCCGCCGCGTGCTGGTGCGGGTCGACTTCAACGTGCCCCTGGAGGGGGGGCGCGTGGCGGACGACACGCGCATCCGCGCGGCGCTGCCGACGATCGAGCGGCTCCGCGCGGAGGGGGCCGTCGTGATCCTGATGTCGCACCTCGGCCGGCCCAAGGGGGAGCGGCGCGCGGAGTGGAGCCTCGCGCCGGTGGCCGAGTGGCTGGGCGGGCTGCTCGGCCGCCCGGTCCCGCTGGCCCCCGACTGCGTGGGGCCGGTGGTGGAGTCGCTGGCCGCGGCGCTTGGGCCGGGGGATCTGCTGCTCCTCGAGAACCTCCGCTTCCACAAGGGCGAGACCGAGAATGACCCGAGCTTCGCCGCCGCGCTGGCCGCGCTCGGGGAGGTCTACGTGAACGACGCCTTCGGCACGGCGCACCGGGCCCACGCCTCGACCGCCGGGGTGCCGGGGCTGATGAAGGAGAAGGCCGCCGGCCTGCTCATGGAGCGCGAGCTCGAGTTCCTGGGCGGGCTCCTGGGAACGCCCGCGCGCCCCTTCCTGGCGCTTCTCGGCGGGGCCAAGGTGTCGGGCAAGATCGAGGTCATCGAGAGCCTCCTGCCGCGCGTCGACGGGCTGTTGATCGGCGGGGCGATGATGTTCACCTTCTGGAGGGCGCAGGGCCTGCGGACGGGCCGCTCGCTCGTCGAAGAGGAGCACGTCGAGACGGCGCGGCGGATCCTCGGCCGCGCCGCCGAGCTGGGCAAGACGCTGCTGCTCCCGGTCGATTGCGTTGCCGCCGGCGACCCCGCGGCGGGCGCGCCGGGCCGGGTGGCGGACGGGGAGACGCTGGAATCGGGCGAGGCGGGCGTGGACATCGGGCCGCGGACGCGCGAGCTCTTCCGCGAGCGCCTGGCGGGCGGGCAAACGCTCTTCTGGAACGGCCCGATGGGGATCTTCGAGCAGCCCGCCTACGCCGCCGGGACGCTGGCCATGGCCGAGGCGCTGGCCGAGGCGGGGGCGAGCGGGGCGACGACCGTCGTCGGGGGCGGAGACTCGGTCGCCGCGGTGCAGCGCATGGGCCTCGCCGACCGGATGAGCCACGTCTCGACGGGAGGCGGGGCGGCGCTCGAGTTCCTGGAGGGCCGGGTGCTGCCCGGGGTCGCCGCGCTGGCGCCGTAGGAGGAGAGACAATGCGGCCTCTGCTCATCGCCGGGAACTGGAAGATGCACTTCGGGCGCGCGGAGGGCCTCGCCCTCGTCGATGCGCTGCTGGCCGAAGCGGCGAGCGTTCCCGCCGAGAGGGAGCTGCTCGTCCTGCCGCCTTTCACGCTGCTGGCGCCGCTGGCGGAGCGCCTGCGGGGGACCCGGCTGCGTCTCGGCGCGCAGGACCTGCACTGGGAAGCGAAGGGGGCCTACACGGGCGGCGTCTCCGGGCCCATGCTCCGGGACGCGGGCTGCGACTATGTCCTCGTCGGCCACTCGGAGCGCCGGTTGCACTTCGGCGACCGGGGCGAGGCGCTGGCGCGCAAGCTCCGCGCGGCGCTCAACTCGGGCCTCAGGCCGATCTACTGCCTGGGCGAGTCGCTGGCCGAGCGCGAGGAGGGGCGGACCGGGCAGGTCCTGGCGGGGCAGTTCGACGAGGGGCTGGCGGGGCTGGAGGCCGCGGCGATGCGCGGTGTGACGCTCGCCTACGAGCCGGTCTGGGCAATCGGCACCGGGCGCACGGCGACACCGGAGACGGCCCAGCAGGCCCACGCCGGGCTGCGGGCGCGCCTGGCGGCTGCCTTCGGCGAGACGATCGCCCGGGAGACGAGGATCCTCTACGGCGGCAGCGTCAAGGCCGAGAACGCGGCAGCGCTGCTGCAGGGTCCCGACCTGGACGGGGCGCTAGTCGGCGGAGCCAGCCTGAGCGCCGAGGCCTTCCTCGGGATCGCCCGGGCGCCGCGAGGGGCCGCTTGACAGCGGGAGCGGACGGCTGCTAGCCTCTCATGTTTCCGTCCAGCGGAGGAGTGGAAAGATGCTGTTCACGATTTTGCTCGTCCTGCACATCCTGGTGGCCGTCGTGCTGGTCCTGTCGATCCTGCTCCAATCGGGCGGGCAGGGGGGCGGACTGTCGGCCGCGTTCGGCGGCGGAGGGGGCAACCAGAGCCTCTTCGGCGGCCGCGGCGCGGCGACCTTTCTCAGCAAGGCGACGACCTACTTCGGGGCGTCGTTCCTCGCCTTGAGCTTCCTGCTGGCCATGGTGCAGACGCACCGCGGCGCCGCCGCGGTGGAGCGCCAGCGCAACATCATCCAGGAGCAGATGGCGCCGAGCGCGGCGCCGGCGGGCGCGCCCGCCCCGCTGCCGGTTCCCGGCCAGGGATCGGGCGGCGCGGAGCCGGTGACCCTGCCCGCGGGAGAGTCGGGCGGCGCGGAGCCGGTGACCCTGCCCGCGGGGGAGTCGGGCGGCGTCACGGAGTAGCGCCGAGCGGGCGGCGTGGGCCGCGGCACGCGGCGTGCCGCGGGGCGCGCGGCAGCGCGGCCGTGCGGCCAGGGGGTTCGCGGCGCCGACGGGGCGCCAGTGGGCGTTGCCGGGGTGGTGGAACTGGTAGACACGCACGTTTGAGGGGCGT
>VGIY01000194.1 GCA_016867695.1 Candidatus Eiseniibacteriota bacterium
CGCGGCGGCCGCGCGGGCGGGCGACCGCTGGAGAGGGCGAGATAGGGAGGTGGACGAGATGGCGCAGATCACGAAGGACGATGTTCTCGGCTGGGTGCGGAGCTCCACGATGATCGAGATCTCCGAACTGGTCAAGGCGATCGAGGAGGAGTTCGGCGTCACCGCGGCGGCCCCGATCATGGCCGGCATGATGCCGATGACGGGAGCCGGCGGCGCGGCCGCCGAGGCGGTCGAGCAGACCGAGTTCGATGTCATCCTGACCGGCTTCGGCCAGCAGAAGATCCAGGTCATCCGCGTCGTGCGCGAGCTGACCTCGCTGGGTCTCAAGGAGGCCAAGGATCTGGTCGACGGCGTGCCCAAGCCGGTCAAGGAGAAGGTCTCGCGCGAGGAGGCCGACCAGGTCAAGGCCAAGCTGGAAGAGGTCGGTGCCAGCGTCGAGATCAAGTAGCGTCGCTTCCTCGGCGGGGCGGGTCGGCCCGTCCCGCCGGGGCGCGCTCCAGGAGCTTACGCAGCCCATGGGTGGGGACGCCTCCGGGCATCCTCAACCGCTCGCCGCTCGTTCGTCGAGCAGGAAGGTGGCAGAACGTTGAGCACCACCACCCAACGCCCCAAGCGCGTCTTCTCCAGGGACGGATCGGGATCCCTCTTCGAGATCCCCAATCTTCTGGCGGTCCAGCTCACTTCCTACGAGCGCTTCCTGCAGAAGGACATCGCGCCCGAGAAGCGCTCCCTCGAGGGGCTGCAGGAGGTCTTCCACTCGGTCTTCCCGATCGAGGACTCCCGCAGCATGTTCCGCCTGGAGTTCGTCTCCTACGAGATCGGCGAGCCCAAGTACTCCGTGCTGGAGTGCCAGGAGCGGGACCTGACCTACTCCGTACCGCTCAAGGTCAAGCTGCGCCTGCACGTGCGCGAGGAGATCGACGGCAAGAAGCGCGACAAGGAGATCCTGGAGCCCCAGGAGGTCTATCTCGGCGAGCTGCCGATGATCACCGACAAGGGCACCTTCGTGATCAACGGCGCCGAGCGCGTGATCGTCAGCCAGCTCCACCGGTCGCCGGGGGTCTTCTTCGACAGCTCGACGCACGCCAACGGCAAGCGCCTCTACGCATGCCGGATCATCCCCTACCGGGGCTCCTGGGTCGAGTTCAGCATCGACGTCAAGGACATCCTCTATGTGCACATCGACCGCAAGCGCAAGCTGCCGGCGACGGTGCTGCTGAAGGCGCTCGGCATCGTCACCGACCGCGACATCCTCGACCTGTTCTACGAATCGACCCGGATCGAGATCGGCGGGCTGCGCACGAAGAAGGTGCAGAGCCTGATCCACCGCATCTCGGCCGAGGATGTGATCGACCCGGAGACGGGCGAGATCCTGCTCGAGTGCAATCAGGAGATCACCGAGGCGCTGCTGAAGAAGCTGACCAAGGCGGACGTCAAGGACGTGGCCGTCTACGAGATCCCCATCCAGGACGAGGCCGACATCGTCCGCAACACGCTGAAGAAGGATCCCTGCCGCACCGAGGAGGAGGCGCTGGCGCGCATCTACAGCCTGATGCGCCCCGGAGAGCCGCCGCGCCTGGAGACGGCCCGCGAGTATCTCCACCGCCTGTTCTTCAACCCCAAGCGCTACGATCTGGCGCGCGTCGGCCGCCACAAGCTCAACCGCAAGCTGCGCCACGAGCAGTTGCTGGGCAGCAAGGCCACGCTCGCCCGCTACGGCTTCCAGCCGCCCCCCGACGACCTGACGACGCTCTGCCGCGAGGACTTCGTCGGCATCCTGCGCTACCTGCTCATGCTGCGCATCGCCGAGACCGAGGAGGGTCTCGTGCCCGCCGGGATCGAGACCGACGACATCGATCACCTCGGCAACCGCCGCGTACGCTCCGTGGGCGAACTGCTCTCCAAGGAGTTCAACACCGGGCTGGCGCGCATGGCGCGGATCATCCGCGAGCGCATGTCGCTGCAGGACCCGGAGCAGGTCAGCGCCTACGACTTCATCAACGCGCGCACCATCTCCGCGGTGATCCAGAGCTTCTTCGGCAGCAGCCAGCTCTCCCAGTTCATGGACCAGACCAACCCGCTGGCCGAGCTGACGCACAAGCGGCGCCTGTCGGCCCTCGGCCCGGGAGGACTGACCCGGGACCGCGCCGGCTTCGAGGTGCGCGACGTCCACTACACCCACTACGGCCGCATGTGCCCGATCGAGACGCCGGAAGGGCCGAACATCGGCCTGATCTCGTCCCTCTCGACCTACGCGCGGGTCAACGACCTGGGCTTCCTGGAGACCCCCTACCGCAAGGTCAAGAGCGGGACGGTAGGCAGCGAGACCGCGTTCCTCTCCGCCGACGAAGAGGACCAGTTCGTGATCGCCCAGGCGAGCGAGCCCCTGGACGAGAAGGGCCGCCTGACCGGCGACCAGGTGGCCTGCCGCTACAAGGGGGAGTTCCCGCTGCAGCGCCCGAGCGAGATCCAGTACATGGACATCTCGCCGATGCAGACGGTCAGCCCGGCGGCGGCGCTGGTGCCCTTCCTCGAGCACGACGATGCCAACCGCGCGCTGATGGGCTCCAACATGCAGCGCCAGGCGGTGCCCCTGCTCAAGACCGAGGCGCCCTACGTGGCCACGGGGCTCGAGGGCAAGACCGCCCACGACTCGGGCGCGGTCGTGCTGGCCAGACGCCCGGGCGTCGTCGAGAGCGTCACCGGGGACCTGATCTCGGTCAAGTACGACACCGGCTCCGGCGTACAACTGCGCGACTTCAGCGCCGACGCCGGCCTGGACAACTACCCGTTGACCAAGTTCAAGCGCTCCAACCAGGACACCTGCATCAACCAGCGTCCGGTCGTCCTGCCCGGGCAGCGGGTCAAGGCGGGCGACCTGCTGGCCGACGGCCCGGCGACGCGCCTCGGCGATCTGGCCCTGGGCAGCAACGTGCTGGTCGCCTTCATGCCCTGGCGCGGCTACAACTTCGAGGACGCCATCCTGGTCAGCGAGCGCCTCATCCGGGACGACATCTTCTCCTCGATCCACATCGAGGAGTTCGAGCTGCAGGTGCGCGACACGAAGCGCGGCGTCGAGGAGATCACCCGCGAGATCCCCAACGTCGGCGAGGAGGCGCTGCGCTACCTGGACGAGGACGGCATCGTCCAGGTCGGCGCCCCGGTGCGCGCGGGCGACATCCTGGTCGGCAAGGTCACCCCCAAGGGCGAGACCGATCTCACCCCCGAGGAGCGCCTGCTGCGGGCCATCTTCGGCGACAAGGCCGGCGACGTGCGCGACGCCTCCCTCAAGGCCCCCCCGGGGATGGACGGGGTGGTCATCGACACGAAGGTCTTCTCGCGCAAGGACAAGGACGAATCGACCAAGAAGCACGAGAAGAAGAAGGTCGACCGGGTCAAGCGCCTGGCGCGCAAGGAAGTCCAGATCATCCGCGAGAACCGCGACGAGGCGCTGCTGCGCATCCTCCACGATCATGTGCTCGAGCGGATCGTCTCGGCCTCCTCGGGCGAGATCGTCGTCCGCGCCGGCACGAAGGGCGCCGCGGAGCGCCTGCGCGACAAGCTCGACTTCGACGACATCGCCTACCGGGCGGCGGTGGCCAAGGACCGGCGGACCAACGAGCGCTTCTGGGCCCAGTTCGACCTGGCCACGCGGGCCATGGAGCGCGTGCGGCGCGAGGAGGAGAAGGACATCGAGCGCATCACCCGCGGGGACGAGCTGCCCCCGGGGGTGATCAAGATGGTCAAGGTCTACGTGGCCAAGAAGCGCAAGCTCTCGGTCGGCGACAAGATGGCCGGGCGCCACGGCAACAAGGGCGTCGTCTCCAAAGTCCTGCCGATGGAGGACATGCCCTACCTGCCCGACGGCACGCCGGTCGACATCGTCCTCAATCCGCTCGGCGTCCCCTCGCGCATGAACATCGGCCAGGTGCTGGAGACGCACCTCGGCTGGGCCGCTCACGAGCTGGGCTTCGACGCCGTCACACCGGTCTTCGCCGGGGCGACGGCCGACGACATCAAGGCCTGCCTGCGCGAGGCGGGCCTCCCGGAGGACGGCAAGAGCTGGCTCTTCGACGGACGCACGGGCGAGCGCTTCGACCACCCCGTCACGGTCGGCTACATCTACATGATGAAGCTCAGCCACCTGGTCGACGACAAGATCCACGCCCGCTCGATCGGCCCCTACTCGCTGGTGACCCAGCAGCCCCTGGGCGGCAAGGCCCAGTTCGGCGGCCAGCGTTTCGGCGAGATGGAGGTCTGGGCCCTCGAGGCCTATGGCGCCGCCCACACCCTGCAGGAGCTGCTGACGGTCAAGTCCGACGACGTCGAGGGGCGCTCCCGCATCTACGAAGCCATCGTCAAGGGCGAGAACCCGCCCGATCCAGGCGTGCCCGAGTCGTTCAATGTGCTGGTCAAGGAACTCCGCAGTCTGTGTCTCGACGTGCAGTTCGAGTAGCGGCGGACCGGCCATGGGGCGCGCGGACAAGGGAGGCCATACGCCATGACAGAGTCGACGGAGTTCCGCATTCCCAGCCCGGTCATGGGCCCCTCCATCCCGATGATGCGGGATCGCGACCGGGAGATGCGCCGGAAGTTCGACTTCACGATGATCCACATCGGATTGGCCTCTCCGGAGACGATCCGCAGCTGGAGCCACGGTGAGGTCACCAAGCCCGAGACGATCAACTACCGCACCTTCCGGCCGGAGCGCGACGGGCTCTTCTGCGAGCGCACCTTCGGCCCGGTCAAGGACTGGCAGTGCGCCTGCGGGCGCTACAAGATGATCCGCTACCGCGGCGTGGTCTGCGACAAGTGCGGCGTGGAAGTCACCCGCTCCAGCGTGCGCCGCGACCGCATGGGGCACGTCAACCTGGCCGTGCCCGTCTCGCACATCTGGTACTTCAAGGGCGTGCCCAGCCGCATCGGGCACCTGCTGGACATGCCGGTGCGCCAGCTCGAGCGCATCCTTTACTACGAGTCCTATGTGATCATCGATCCGGGCAACACGCCCTACAAGTACAAGGAGCTGATCACCGAGGAGCAGTATCACGAGCTGATCGAGGACGGGTCGTACCACTTCGATGCCAAGATGGGCGCCGAGGCGATCCGCGAGCTGCTGCGCCAGATCGAGCTCGACGAGCTCTCCGAGACGCTGCGCGCCAGCGCCCGGGTCGTGACCTCCGTGCAGCGCAAGAAGGACATCCTCAAGCGCCTCAAGGTCGTCGAGGCCTTCCGCTCCAGCGGCAACAAGCCCGAGTGGATGGTCCTCGAAGTGGTGCCCGTG
>VGIY01000195.1 GCA_016867695.1 Candidatus Eiseniibacteriota bacterium
CGCCTTCTCGTCGCCCCGGCGGTCATCTCCGACGGCCGTCCCCGGCGGTCGTCCCCGGCGGTCGCATTGACCCCCCTCGGCCCCTCTGATAGGCTCAACCGCTCGAAACTCGCCGCCCTCTCGACCGAACCGGGGGTATGGGCAGGCCCGCCGGCGGGCGGCCGGCCCGTTCCCGGGCGCGCGGGCCTCGGCCCGGCGCGGCGGCAGGTCGGCGAAACACCGTGACCCCAGGAGTCGCCCGATGCGCGAGATGCCCAAGGCCTACGATCCGAGCAGCTTCGAGAAGCGGTGGTACGAGGGCTGGGAGGCGGCGGGGCGCTTCCGCCCTCGCCCCTCGGAGAAGGGCGGCTACGTCATCGTCATCCCCCCGCCAAACGTCACCGGGGCGCTGACGATCGGGCATGTGCTCAACAACACGATCCAGGACGTGCTCATCCGTTGGCAGCGCATGCAGGGGCTGCGGACGCTCTGGCTGCCGGGCACCGACCACGCCGGCATCGCCACGCAGAACGTGGTCAAGAAGGACCTCTCCGCCCGCGGCGTCGACTATCGCTCCCTGGGGCGGGAGGCCTTCGTCGCCGAGGTCTGGAAGTGGAAGGAGGCCTTCGGCGGGAAGATCACGAAACAGCTGCGGCTGCTCGGCTGTTCCTGCGACTGGGAGCGCGAGCGCTTCACGCTCGATCCGGGGCTCTCCGGGGCGGTCGAGGAGGTGTTCAGGCGGCTCTACGCCAAGGGGCTGATCTATCGGGGCGAGTATCTGATCCACTGGTGCGTCGGCTGCCAGACCGCCGTCTCCGACGAGGAGGTCGAGCACCAGGAGATGGACGCCCGCTTCTGGCACATCAAGTATCCGGTCAAGGGCTCCGAGCAGGGGATCGTCGTGGCCACGACGCGCCCCGAGACGATGCTCGGCGACACGGCGGTCGCCATCCATCCGGGCGACGAGCGCTACCGGGCGATCAAGGACCGCACGCTGATCCTGCCGCTCGTGGGCCGCGAGATCCCGATCATCGAGGATGCCTACGTGGATCCCGCCTTCGGCACCGGGGCGCTCAAGATCACGCCGGGCCACGACCCCAACGACTTCGAGATCGGCCGGCGCTACGGGCTCGAGGTCGTCTCCGTGATCGGGGCCGACGGGCGCATGAACGAGCGGGCCGGGCGCTTCGCCGGCATGGATCGCTTCGAGGCGCGCAAGGCGGTCGTCGAGGAGCTCAAGCGGGAGGGGCTGCTGGTCAAGGTCGAGCCCTTCCGCCACGCGGTGGGCCACTGCTACCGCTGCCGGACGATGATCGAGCCGATGGTCAGCCACCAGTGGTTCGTGCGCATGCAGCCGCTGGCCGAGCGCGCCGTCGCCGCCGCCCGATCGGGCGAAGTGCGCTTCGTGCCGGCGCGCTGGGAGAAGACCTACCTCCACTGGTTGGAGAACGTGCGCGACTGGTGCATCAGCCGCCAGCTCTGGTGGGGTCATCGCATTCCGGTCTGGTACTGCCGGGGCTGCGGGCAGGCCGTGCTCTCGGGCGGGGAGACGGAGCCCTGCGCCGGTTGCGGGGGGCGTGAGTGGCGCCAGGACGAGGACGTGCTCGACACCTGGTTCTCCTCCTGGCTGTGGCCCTTCAGCACGCTCGGCTGGCCCGAGGAGACCGAGGATCTGCGCGCCTTCTATCCGACCCAGGCCCTGGTCACGGCGCCGGACATCATCTTCTTCTGGGTCGCCCGCATGGTCATGGCGGGCTACGAGTTCATGGGCGAGAAGCCCTTCGGCGAGGTTTACCTGCACGGCGTCGTGCGCGACGAGCAAGGGCGCAAGATGTCGAAGAGCCTCGGCAACTCGCCCGATCCGATCGACCTCATCGCGGAGTTCGGCGCCGACGCGCTGCGCTTCACGATGCTCATGCTGACCCCCACGGGCAACGACGTCCTCTTCGGCAAGAAGAAGATCGAGGTCGGCCGCGACTTCGCCAACAAGCTCTGGAACGCGGGCCGCTTCATCCTCTTCAACCTGCGCGACGGCGAGCCGCCCGCGGGGCTGCCGCCGGCGGCCTCTCTCGCCCCGGAGGACCTCTGGATCCTGGGCCGGCTGGAGGGGGTGATCGCCGAGACCGACCGGATGCTGGCGGCCTACGACTTCACCGGCGTGGCCCACCTGCTCTACGACTTCACCTGGAAGGAGTTCTGTGCCTGGTATCTGGAGATCGCCAAGGTGCGCATCCAGCGCGGATCGGCCGCCGAGGGCGAGCGGGCACGGCGCGTGCTGCTGTGGGTCTACCGGCGCGTGCTCGCCCTGCTGCACCCGCTCATGCCCTTCATCACCGAGGAGATCTGGGACTGCCTGCCCGGGAAGGAGCAGGAACTGATCCTCGGCCCCTGGCCCGCGGCCGGGGAGTGGCGGGGCGCCGCCGGCGGGGAGCCCCCCGCGGCGGCGGCGACCGGGGGCTCCGCCGGCGGCGCGCCCGACGCCGCGGCGCAACGGGCGGCGGGCGACATGGCCTTCTTCCAGGAGGTCGTCGTCACGGTCCGCAATCTGCGCAGCGAGATGAACGTGCAACCCGCCCAGTTCGTCGCCGTCGGCATCCGGGCGACGGAGGCGCAGGCGCGGGTGCTGGCGTCGCTGGACGAGCCGCTGCGGGGTCTGGCGCGGATCGAGCAGCTGACGATCTCTCCCGAGTACCGCAAGCCGGCGCACGCCGTCTCGGGCGTGGCCGGGGCGGCCGAGGTCTTCGTCCTGCTGGAGGGCGTGCTCGACCTGGACGCCGAGCGCGGCCGGCTGATGAAGGAGCTGAGAAGGGTAGAGGGCCTGCTGGAGGGCTCGCGCAAGAGGCTCGTCAACGAGGACTTCCTGCAGCGCGCGAGACCCGGGGTCGTCGAACAGGAGCGGGGGAAGCTCGAGCAGCTCGAGGCCGCCCGGGCGAGGATCGAGCGGGCGCTCCAGGCGCTGGAGGAGTAGACTTGCCCCGTCGGGGGTGCTTTCCGCCGGAGAAGAGCTTGCGACCGAGGAGGTGACCCATGTCCGTTCAGCGGCGAATCTCGAGCTTGCGGGCCGTCGCGCCGATCCTCTTCTGCCTCGCCTGCCCCGGGCTCGGAGCGGCCCTGCCGGATGCGGCGGCGGCCCAGGCGGCGGGGGAGGCCGCGGGCCGCAGCCTCTCGCTCACCGTCTACAACCAGGATCTCGGCCTCGTCCGCGACGTGCGGCGCATGGTCGTGCCGCCGGGCCCCGCCTGGCTGCAGTTCCAGGACGTGCCCTCGCGCATCGACCCGACCTCGGTGCACCTGCGCGCGACCGAGGGGGGGGAGATCGGCGTCCTCGAGCAGAACTACCGCTACGACCTGGTGGGCTCCGAGAAGATCCTCGAGCGCTACCTGGACCACGACATCCGCGTCGTGCTGGAGGAGGGCCGGCTCTTCGAGGGCCGGCTCCTGAGCGCCCGGGGAGGCGAACTGGTGCTGCAGAGCGCCGAGTCCGCGGGGGGGGTGTTCATCGTCTCGCGCGACAAGGTGACCGACATGCAGTTCTCGGCGCTACCCGAGGGGCTGATCACTCGCCCGACGCTCGCCTGGCTCGTTTCCGGGGGGCGGGGCAACCCGCGGACCGCTGGAGGTGAGCTATCTCACCGGCGGTCTCGACTGGCACGCCGAGTACGTCGCCGTCGTCGCCGACAAGGACGACGCGCTGGACCTCTCCGGCTGGGTGAGCGTCGACAACCGCTCCGGGGCGAGCTTCCCCGACGCGACGCTGCAGCTCGTCGCCGGCGACATCCACCGGGCGACACCGGAGCGGCGTTACGGCAAGGGGATGGCCGCCCAGGTCGAGATGCTTCGGGCCCAGGATACCGCCTTCGGCGAGGAGGCCTTTTTCGAGTATCACCTCTATTCGCTCGAGCGGCCGACGACGATCCTCGACAACGAGACCAAGCAGATCACCCTCTTCCCGCCGGCGCGCTGCTCGGTGAAGAAGCTCTACGAGGCCAGTCCCGCCGCGGGCGGCAAGGTGCGCGTCGTGCTCGAGACGCGCAACAGCAGCGACGCCGGGCTGGGGCTGCCGCTGCCCAAGGGCGTCGTCCGCGTCTACAAGCGCGACTCGCGGGAGCGGCTGCAGTTTCTCGGCGAGGATCGCATCGATCACACGCCGCGCGACGAGAAGGTGCGCGTGTCCATCGGCAACGCCTTCGACCTCGTCGTCGAGCGCACCGAGCTCGACATGCGCCGCCTCGGCCAGCGCGACCGCGAGGTCGACGTCAAGATCGAGGTGCGCAACCGCAAGGAGACCGAGACGGCGACGGTCGTCCTGCAGGAGGACCTCTACGGCTACTGGACGATCCGCAACTGCAGCCACCCCTATGAGCAGAAGAGCGCCACGAGGCTCGAGATCCCGGTCACGGTCAGGGCGGGCGAGACGGCGACCGTCCTCTACACGGTGAGATTCACCGGCTAGGGCCCGCGGCGGCCGCGCGGCGCGCCCCAGCGCGGGGGCGCGCCGCGGGGGCGGCGTGCGGGAGGCCGGGCAAGGAGGGCAGGCGCCATGCGGCGATGTCTGCGGGGCGGCGCGGGGGCGCTTCTCCTGGTCGCCGGCCTGGCCGCGGCGGCGGAGGCCTTGAAGCCGGAGGTCGGCTACCGCGTCGTGCCGGCCGACTACGGGATCCTCTGCGAAGAGGTGACGCTCACGACCGCCGACAGCCTGGCGCTGCGGGGCTGGTTCTTCCCCGCCCAGGACACGGCGGGCATCGCCAACGAGATGGTCGGCCGCGTCATCCCCGTGCCGCCCGAGCGCCGGCCCGCCCCGCGGCCATATCGGCCCGCCGATGCCCCGCCCGGGCCCGCGGTGATCCTCTGCGACGGCGACGCGGGCAACATGGCCTACGCGATCCTCTACGCCTACGAGCTGTTCACCCGGGGCTTCCACGTCCTGACCTTCGACTGGCGCGGGTTCGGGGAGAGCGATCCCTGGCCGATGGAGCAGGACCGGCTGGTCTGCAGCGAGTTCCTGACGGACTACGACGCGGCGATCGACCATGTGAAGTCCCGGCCCGAGGTCGATCCGCAGGCGATCGGGCTGCTGGGCTTCTCGACCGGGGCGTACCTGTCGCTGGCCGCGGCGGCCGGCGGGAGGGATGTCTCGGCGCTCGTCGGCCGGGCGATGATCACCTCGTTCGACGATCTGCTGCCCATCCTCGCCGAGCTCGACCCGCAGCGGCCGTGGCGGGCGCCGGAGGACTATCCGCGGGATCTCCTGCCCATCCACGC
>VGIY01000196.1 GCA_016867695.1 Candidatus Eiseniibacteriota bacterium
CGAGACGCTGCGGGCCAGCGCCCGGGTCGTGACCTCCGTGCAGCGCAAGAAGGACATCCTCAAGCGCCTCAAGGTCGTCGAGGCCTTCCGCTCCAGCGGCAACAAGCCCGAGTGGATGGTCCTCGAAGTGGTGCCCGTGCTGCCGCCCGACCTGCGTCCGCTCGTGCCGCTCGAGGGCGGGCGCTTCGCCACCTCCGATCTCAACGACCTCTACCGGCGGGTGATCAACCGCAACAACCGGCTCAAGCGCCTGAGCGAGATCAGGGCGCCCGAGGTGATCCTGCGCAACGAGAAGCGGATGCTGCAGGAGGCCGTCGACGCCCTCTTCGACAACGGCAGGCGCACCCGCGCCGTGCGCGGGCAGGGCAACCGCCCGCTCAAGTCGCTCAGCGACATGCTCAAGGGCAAGCAGGGGCGCTTCCGCCAGAACCTGCTCGGCAAGCGCGTCGACTACTCCGGCCGCAGCGTCATTGTCGTCGGCCCCGAGCTGCGCCTGCACGAGTGCGGGCTGCCGCAGACCATGGCGCTCGAGCTCTTCAAGCCCTTCATCATCCGCCGCCTGGAAGAGGCGGGCGAGACGGTCAAGCAGGCCAAGCGCCTCGTCGAGCGCGAGGGCCCGCAAGTATGGGAGATCCTCTCCGAGATCATCAAGGACCACCCGGTGCTGCTCAACCGCGCGCCGACCCTGCACCGGCTGGGCATCCAGGCCTTCCAGCCGGTGCTCGTCGAGGGCAAGGCGATCCGCATCCATCCGCTGGTCTGCACCGCCTTCAACGCCGACTTCGACGGCGACCAGATGGCCGTGCACGTGCCGCTCTCCTGGGCCGCGCAGATCGAATCGCGCGAGCTGATGATGTCGACGAACAACATCCTCTCGCCCTCCAACGGCCGACCCCTGGCGACCCCGACGCAGGACATCGTCTTGGGCTGCAACTACCTGACCAAGCCGCGCGACGGATGCCGGGGCGAGGGCAAGGTCTTCTGCTCTCCGCAGGAAGTGCGCATGGCCCTGGAGCACGGCGCGATCGAGCTGCACGCGCGGATCAAGTGCCGCGTGCGGGGCGAGCTGCGCGAGACGACCGTCGGCCGGGTGTTCTTCAACGAGGTCGTGCCCGAGGAGCTGGGCTACTTCAACGACACCTTCGACAAGAGGAGCCTCGAGCGGCTGGTGGCGCGCAGCTTCCAGCGCCTGGGCAAGGAGAGGACCGCGGCCTTCCTCGATCAGCTCAAGAATTTCGGCTTCGGCTACGCCACGCAGGCCGGCATCACCGTCGGCATCGACGACATCCAGATCCCGGTGGAGAAGGCGCAGATCATCGCCGAGGCGGAGAAGGAAGTCGCCAAGATCAACAAGCAGCATCGGGACGGGGCGATCTCGGAGCGGGAGCGCCAGAACCGCGTGGTCGAGACCTGGACGCGCGTGACCAACCAGGTCGAGAAGGCGACGATGGAGGGCCTCTCGCGCATCGACCAGGGTTTCAACCCGATCTGGTTGATGGCCGACTCGGGCTCGCGCGGCAGCCGCGAGCAGATCCGCCAGCTGGCGGGCATGCGCGGCCTGATGGCCAAGCCGCAGAAGCGCCTGACCGGCGGGGCCGAGGAAGTGATCGAGCAGCCGGTGCTGCGCAACTTCAAGGAGGGCCTGACCGTTCTCGAGTACTTCATCTCCACCCATGGCGCGCGCAAGGGGTTGGCCGACACGGCGCTGAAGACGGCCGACGCCGGCTACCTGACCCGCCGGCTGGTCGACGTGGCCCAGGACCTGATCGTCGGCATGGAGGACTGCGGCACGATCCGCGGCATCGAGCGCGGGGCGCTCAAGGAGGGCGAGCAGATCGTCCAGCCGCTGCGCGAGCGGATCCTCGGCCGCGTGGCGGTCGACGACATCTTCGACCTCCAGGGCGACACGCTGATCGCCGAGGCGGGGGCACTGATCGACGAGACGATGGCCGCCCGCCTCGAGGAGGCGGGAGTCGACACGGTGATGATCCGCAGCGTGCTGACCTGCGAGGCGCGCCGCGGGATCTGCGCCCGGTGCTACGGGCGCGACCTGGCCGGGGGAGGGCTGGTCAGCATCGGCGAGGCCGTGGGCGTGATCGCCGCCCAGAGCATCGGCGAGCCGGGGACTCAGCTGACCCTGCGCACGTTCCACATCGGCGGCATCGCCGCCCTCGAGGTCGGCGCCTCGGTCGTCCGCGCCCGGCGCGAAGCGACCGTGCGCTACGTCGATCT
Source organism: Candidatus Eiseniibacteriota bacterium (assembly GCA_016867695.1). Taxonomy (GTDB): domain Bacteria; phylum Eisenbacteria; class RBG-16-71-46; order CAIMUX01; family WJJG01; genus VGIY01. Next base: position 2,233 of record VGIY01000196.1, read on the forward strand.
CAAGGTGACCCGGCGCTCCGACGGCAGCTTCGTGCACGTCGGCCACCAGGGCGAGATCGAGCTGGTCGACGACCAGAAGCGCGTCGTCGACCGCTTCCGCCCCCCCTACGGCACGGCCTTGATGGTCAACGACGGCGATCGGATCCTCAAGGACGCCGTGCTCTTCGAGTGGGACACCTACAACGTCCCGATCATCGCCCTGGCGACGGGACGGGTGCAGTTCGTCGACATCAAGGAGAAGGTGACTCTGCGCGACGAGACCGACGAGGCGACCGGCAAGCGTGAGCTGGTCATCGTCGAGGACCGCGAGCGCAAGCTGCAGCCGCACATCGACATCATCCCCGCCGGCGGTGGCGCCGCCCAGCGGGCGCCGATCCCCACCGGGGCCCGGCTGGTCGTGCGCGACGGGCAGAAGGTCCACGCCGGCGACAGCCTGGCGACCCTGCCGCGCGCCTCGGGCAAGTCGCGCGACATCACCGCCGGCCTGCCCCGGGTGGCCGAGCTGTTCGAGGGACGCCGCCCAAGGGACCTGGCCACGATCAGCGAGATCGACGGTGTCGTGCGCATGGGCGAGATGGTGCGCGGCATGCGCCGCGTGATCGTCCAGGCCGAGGACGGCCGCGATGTGCGCGAGTACCTGATCCCCCACGGCAAGCACATGCACGTCCACGACGGCGACTACGTCCGCGCCGGGGACACGCTGACCGACGGGCGCATCAACCCCCACGACATCCTGCGGGTGAAGGGGATCAAGGAGGTCCAGGAGTACCTGGTCGACGAGATCCAGGAGGTCTACCGCACCCAGGGCGTGGGGATCGACGACAAGCACATCGAGTGCATCGTCCGCCAGATGCTCCAGAAGGTCCGCGTCGAGGATCCCGGCGACACGCGCTTCCTGGAGGGGGAGCTGGCCGACAAGACCGACCTGCGCGAGGAGCAGGACCGCGTCGTCGCCGAGGGAGGCAGCCCGGCACGCTATTCTCCACTGCTGCTTGGAATTACGAAGGCCTCTCTCTCCACGCAGAGCTTCGTCTCGGCGGCTTCCTTCCAGGAGACCACCCGCATCCTGACCGAGGCGTCGATCATGGGGAGCGTGGACCCGCTGCTCGGACTGAAGGAAAACGTTGCCATCGGGCAACTTATCCCCGCCGGGACGGGCATGCCCAAGCTGCGCAGGCTGAGGGCGGTGCCCCTGGACGCCGAGCCGGACGAGGAGGACATCGACCTGCTGCTCGGGTTCAGCTCGATCCTGGAGCCCGTGGGGGCGGGAGCGGAGACCCTGCTCGGGACTTCCCTGGGGACGCCCTCCGGCGAGGAGGGAGACGAGGATGGGGGGGGCCTGCGCGCCAAGGGAGCCGCCGGAGCCGGCGCGGCCGAAGGTGCTGAGGAGGCCGAGGAGGCCGAGGAGAGCGAGGAGGCCGAGGAGAGCGAAGAGGCCGCCGGGGCCGCCGAGAAGACGGCGGCGGACGGGGATTCCATGGGTTGACAGCCGGGCGGCGGGGGCCTAGAATCCCCGATTCGTGCCTCCGCAGGGCTCTTTGCCGGCTTCGCGCCGGGCCCCGGGGCGATCGACCCGATGTCTCATTCAGGCAAGGAGTAGCGAGCCACGTGCCTACGTTGAACCAGTTGGTCCGCCGGGGCCGGGAGCGGCTTCTCAAGAAGACCTCGGCCCCCGCGCTCAAGCAGGCGCCGCAGAAGCGTGGCGTCTGCACGCGCGTCTACACGACGACGCCGAAGAAGCCCAACTCGGCCATGCGCAAGGTCGCGCGCGTGAAGCTGACCAACGGGATCGAGGTCACGGCCTACATTCCCGGCGAGGGGCACAACCTGCAGGAGCACTCGCTGGTGCTGATTCGCGGCGGACGCGTGAAGGACCTGCCCGGCGTGCGCTATCACATCATCCGCGGCACGCTCGACGCCAGCGGCGTCGAGAGCCGCAAGCGCAGCCGTTCCAAGTACGGGGCCAAGCGGCCCAAGAAGAGCGCGGCTTCCTAGGCGGGCGCGCGGGCGGCGGAGGAGAAGGATGCCGAGAAGGGCGAAGATCAACCGGCGCGAGCTGCTGGCGGATCCCAAGCACGACAGCGTGCTGGCGACCAAGCTGATCAACTACATCATGCGGCGCGGCAAGCGCAGCGTGGCCGAGAGAGCCATCTACGGGGCGATCGACATCCTGGCCGAGCGCACCGGGCAGGACGGCGTGGCCGTGCTCAAGCAGGCCATCAACAATGTGAAGCCGAATCTGGAAGTCAAGTCGCGCCGTGTGGGCGGGGCGACCTATCAGGTGCCGGTGGAGATCAAGCCGGAGCGCAAGACCGCTCTGGCGCTGCGTTGGGTCATCGGCTTCGCCAAGGCGCGTCCCGAGCACACGATGCAGGAGCGCCTGGCGGCGGAGCTGCTGGCGGCGTCGAAGAACGAGGGCGCCGCGATCAAGAAGCGCGACGACACGCACCGGATGGCCGAGGCCAACCGGGCCTTCGCGCACTATCGGTTCTAGGAGGGTTGGCGGTTCACAGAAGTCCCCCGCCGCGTGCGCTGCGCAGCGGCGGCGGGCCTGCAGGGTGTCACGGACAGCTGCACGGCTTCCCCGAGCACTCCCGGAAGACACTGGCATGTATCGGGCCTCTGCCTGACGCCCACGCCACGACCCTGCAGCACGAGGGCGGTGCTCCGCCGACGAGGCGCGGAGCGCGACAAGGGGCCCGGAAAAGCCACCGGAGCGCACAGCGCGCCTCCCTTGGCGATGAACGGTAGGTCACGGTCTCCGGCGCGCATGCGCCCACGGGGACGAACGGGTCCGAACGGTTGGCGGCGCCGGCGCCGCCGGCCCTGGCCGCGTCCTGGGCGGCGGACCCCCGAGAACCTCGGTGAGCGATCGAGGAAGGAGCCCAGTCATGGCCAAGGAGAAGTTCGTCCGGACGAAGCCCCACGTGAACATCGGGACGATCGGGCACGTGGATCACGGCAAGACGACGCTGACGAGCGCGATCACGCTGTATTTGAG
>VGIY01000197.1 GCA_016867695.1 Candidatus Eiseniibacteriota bacterium
CACCTCCGGGTCGCGGCGGTCACTCCGGACCGGCATGCGAAAGAGGGCCCGGTCCGTGGACCGGGCCCTCGCCGCCCTCACTGTGCGTGCCGTGCCGCGCCGTGCCGCGCCGCGCCGGAGGCTACTTCACTTCGATCTGGCGCACCATCGCCGTCTCGGACTTCGCCAGCTTCACCTCGAGAACGCCGTCATGGAAGCTGGCATCGATCTGCGACGGGTCGACGTCGCTGGGGAAGCGCAGCGACCGGGCAAAGGTGCCGACGAAGCGCTCGGAGTGGAAGAACCTGCCCTCCTTCTCCTCCTTCTCCGCCTTGCGCTCGCCGGTGATCGTCAGGACGTCGTTCTCGAAGGTCAGCTTGATGTCGTCCTTCTTGAGTCCCGGAAGGTCGACCCTGACCGTGTAGTGGTTGTCCTTCTCGTTGACGTCGACCGCGGGCATGCAGCTGCAGCCGGAAGTCGACTCGCGACCGAAGAAGTCGTTGAACAGGCCGTCCCAGTCGGTCATCCAGTTCGCCAGGCCGGACTGCGGAACCAGGTTCCGGCCGCCCTTCGGGGTCCATCTGACGAGTGCCATGGCTCATCCCTCCTCTGCTATGGCCTCCGCCGGCCCTTGCCGGTCGAGGTTTCGGTTCCGGGCCTGACTTGCGGCCCTTCCATTCCTTCGCCGATTCGCGTGGGCGATCGTCCGCATCGCCCCGTCGACGCTCCTCAGTGCAGACCTCGTGCCAGACGCACCGCGGCGGGTCCGCGCCGGCGATCCCGCCGGGATCCCGCGCCTGGACGGGGTTCTCTAGTTCGTTGTCGAACAATGAATTGGCTGAAGACGCCGGCAGCGCAGGGAGATCGTGGGCAGCGCATCCGGCTTCGGCGACCGACCCAACGGCTCGCCGGGGCGAAGTGAGCCCATGCCAAGGTCGTTCACAATCGAAACACAATGCGTTTCATCATGGAACACTCATGTCCAGTTGATCGCGCCGCTGCCCTTGACCGGACTAGAGAGCGGGGCTACCGTGCCGCTCCAGGCGCCCTCAGCGGCCTTCCGGGCAGGGGGCGCTCGAGGCCCCCGGCCGCGGCACCATCGCTGAAGGACGCACCCATTGACGCACTCAGGGACTAGCCGACGCACCCGCGTGCTGGCCATCGGCGGATCGGATCCAAGCGGCGGCGGCGGGATCCAGGCCGATCAGCGGGCGATCCACGCCCTGGGGGGCTGGGCCTTCACGGTCGTCACTTCGGTCACGGTGCAGAACTCGCGCGGATTGCTGGGGGCGCAGCCGGTCGAGCCGCGCATCGTGGCCGAGCAGATCCGCGCGCTGGCGGGGGACTTCTCCATCGCCGCCGTGAAGACGGGCATGCTCGCCTCCTCGGCAATCGTGCGGGCGGTCGTCGCCGAGCTGACCCGGGAGCCGCTGTCGCGCCTGCCGCTGGTCGTCGATCCCGTCCTCTCGGCGAGCGCCGGCGGCGTGCTGCTCGACGACGAAGGTCTGGACCTGCTCCTGGAGACCCTTCTCCCCCTCGCCGCCCTGTGCACGCCCAACCGGCCCGAGGCGGAGCGCATGGCCGGCATCCCGGTGCGCACGCTCGAGGATGCCCGCGAGGCTGCCGGGAGGCTGCTCGCCCGCGGCCCTCGGGCGGTGCTCGTCAAGGGCGGCCACGGCTCGGGCGCCGAGGTCGTCGACCTGCTGCTGGACGCGGGTGGGACGCGCTGCCTGAGCTCGCCGCGCATTCCCGGTCCCGCCCCGCGGGGCACCGGATGTACACTGGCGGCGGCCATCGCCCACGGGCTGGGTGCCGGCCGGGCGCTCGAGGAGGCCGTGCTGCGGGCGCGCGAGCTCGTGGCCGCGGCGATGCGCGCCGCCCGACCGCTCGGCCGCGGCGCGCCGGTTCTCGACGCCGGCCCGCGGCCTGGCGGCGATGACGGCGAAGAGGACCGCGCATGAGGGGCGTCGGACGGCTGCACGTGCTCGTCGGCTCGGCCCCGGGCGGCGGGGGGGCCGTGGAGGATCTGGCGCGGTTGGCCCTGCGGGGCGGCGCCGATGTGATCCAGCTGCGCGAGAAGCGGCGGACGACCCGCGAGCGGATCGCCGCCGCGCTGGCCCTCTCGCGACTCTGCCGCGAGGCGGGCGCGCGCCTGGTGGTCAACGATCGCCTCGACATCGCCATCGCCGCCGACGCGGGCGGCGTGCACCTGGGCATCGAGGACCTGCCGATCTCCGTGGCCCGAGCGCTGCTCGGGCCCGACCGCCTCATCGGAGCCTCGGCGCGCACCGCGCGGGAGGCGGAGGCGGCGATGTGGGCCGGGGCCGACTACATCGGCGCCGGCCCCGTGTACGCCACGGGCAGCAAGGCCGACGCGGGAGACCCGATCGGCGTCGGCGGGCTGGCCGAGATCGCCGCGGCCGTGGAGATCCCCGTCGTCGCCATCGGCGGGATCACGGTCGAGCGCGTCGGCGAGCTGCTCGGCGCGGGGGCCTGGGGAATCGCGCTGATCGAGGCGGTGGCGCAGGCGCCCGACCCGGAGGGGATGGTGCGCCTGCTGCGCGGCGCGCTGCAGGCGAAGCAGCCCGGAGGGGAGCATGCTCGCTAGCGGCGCGGCGGCGATCGAGCGCGCCTGGAGGGCCGGCGCGCCCGCGGGCGGCGTGGGCGAGTTCGACCTGATCGCGCGCCTGGACCGCTGGTCCCGCGCCGGGCAGGTCCGCGCCGGGCAGGTCCGCGCCGGGCACGTCCGCGCCGGTCGGGTCTCCGCCGGGCGAGGCCCCGGTCGGCGGGGGGAGGTCGTCGCCGGGATCGGCGACGACGCCGCGCTGCTGCGCGCGCCGGCGGGATGGGATCTCGTCCTCACCTGCGACGCGCAGATCGAGGGGCAGCACTTCGAACGGCGTTGGCTGACTCCGCGAGAGCTGGGCGCGCGCGCCGCCGAGGTCAATCTGAGCGATCTCGCGGCGATGGGCGCGCTGCCCGTGGCGGCGCTAGTCTCGCTCGGCGTGCCGCCCGATCTGCCGCTGCCCGCGCTGCGGGGCATCTACCGGGGCCTGGCGCGCGCGCTGGCGGCGCAGGGGGCGGTGATCGCGGGGGGCAATGTCAGCGCCGCCGAGCAGTTGATCCTCGACCTGACGCTGGCGGGTCGGGTCGAGCGCGGCCGAGCGCTGCGGCGCTCGGGAGCCCGCCCCGGGGATCTCGTCTGCGTGACCGGTCACCCGGGACGCGCGGCGGCGGCGCTGGCCGGGCTGGAGAGGCCCGCCGGCGGCCCGGCGGCGCCCCTGCCCCCGGCGCTGAGGGCCGCCCTCGTCGCGCCCCGGGCGCGCGTAGCGGTCGGGCGCTTCCTGGTCGAGAACCGGCTCGCGACCGCCGCCGTCGACCAGAGCGACGGGCTCGGGGGCGATCTGGCGCGCCTCTGCGAGGCGAGCGGCGCAGGGATCGTGATCGACGCGGCGGCGCTCCCGGTGCATCGATCGGTGCGCGCGGCGGCGCGGCGGCGCGGCGTCGACCCGCTCGCCTGGGTCACGGGGCCGAGCGACGACTACGAGCTCCTCTTCACCGTGCCTCGGCGGAAGATCGACCTCGCTCTGGCCCTGCCGCCGGCGTTCGGCGTCCCGGTCGCGCTGGTCGGCGTGGTCGTGGCCGGCAGGCCGCGCGTGCGCATCTGGCGCGACGGAGCGCTCGCCCCCGTCGCCGCCGGATGGGACCATCTGCGGCCGGGGCGATAGCGGGGCAGACGGCCGGCGGCGCGAACGCGCCCTCCGGCGGCGGGGAGACCTGAACAGGGCGGGGAGACGCGTCGACGAGGTGCCGATGACCAGAGACGATTCCCGGAGCCTGGAACCGGACCCGCAGGGTCTCGACCGCGTGCGGCCCGAGGTGCGCGCGCTGGCCGGAGAGATCGTCGCCTGGCGGCGCGACTTCCATCGCCATCCCGAGCGGGGCTTCGAGGAGGTGCGCACCGCGGGCAGGGTCGCCGAGGCCCTGGCCGGCTGCCCGGGCTTCCGCGTCCGCACCGGGGTGGCCCGGACGGGCGTCGTGGCCGACCTCGAGGGCGACCGGCCCGGGGGGCCGACCCTGCTCCTGCGAGCCGACATGGATGCGCTGCGGGTGGAGGAGGAGAGCCCGCAGCTCGAGTATCGGTCGGTGAACCCGGGGGTCATGCACGCCTGCGGGCACGACGGCCACATGGCCGTGCTGCTCGGGGTCGCGCGGGTCCTCTCGGGCATGCGCGCGCGCATGCAAGGGCGCGTGCGCCTGGTCTTCCAGCCGGCCGAGGAGGGGCCCGGGGGGGCGGAGCCGATGATCGCCGAGGGAGTGCTGCGCGATCCGCGGCCCGACGCCGCCTTCGGGCTGCACCTCTGGAGCCGGCTGCCGCTCGGCTACGCCGGATTGCGCGCCGGTCCGATGATGGCCTACACCGACGAGATCGGCATCGAGGTGCGCGGGCGCGGGGGGCACGGCGCCTATCCTCACGAAGGGATCGACGCGATCGTCGCGGCGGCGCAGCTCGTCGTCCTGTTGCAGAGCATCGTCAGCCGCAATGTGGCGCCGGTCGACAGCGCCGTCCTGACCATCGGCCGCGTCGAGGGCGGCACGGTGATGAACGCGCTCGCCGAGCGGGTGACGCTGAACGGCACGCAGCGGGCCTTCCTGCCCGAGACGCGCGACCTCTGCGCGCGCCGCGTGCGGGAGGCGGCGGAGGGGATCGATCGGGCGATGGGGACGCGCTCGGAAGTGCGCTACACCGCCCGCTATCCCGCGCTGGTCAACGACGAGGCGATGACCCGTCTGGCGCAGCGCGTGATCGAGGGCGCGCTCGGAGCCGGCCGCGTCAGGGACGACATGCTCAGCCTGGGCGGCGAGGACATGGGTTTCTACCTGCGCGAGATCCCGGGTTGCTTCTTCTTCCTGGGCGCGGGCAACACGAGTCGGGGCTGCGACGCGCCCCACCACAGCCCGCGCTTCAACATCGACGAGGATGCGCTGCTGCTGGGAACGGAGATCCTCCTGCGCCTGGCGGAGCAGTTCGTCGTCCCCGGGACCGCGCGCCCGTAGGGCAGCGGCGGGGACGCGGGCCGGGACGCCGGCCGGGCTGCGGGCCGGGACGCGGGCCGGCCCGCGCCCGGGGCGCGGATGGGGGCACCGGAAGCGGATGGGGGCACCGGAAGAGGAGGAGCCTGCCGGATGAAGCGGTTCCTGACGACCTTCTTCGCCGTCGTGGCGGCGCAGAT
>VGIY01000198.1 GCA_016867695.1 Candidatus Eiseniibacteriota bacterium
GTCCGCCGCCTGTCGCTGCTCGGCAAGTTCGCCTTCAACCTGGGCCCGGGGCGCGCCCTCGAGTGGTCGGGCGTCTTCAGCGAGCGCGCGCAGGGCGTGCCCGGCGCGACCGGGCGGCCGACGCGCGAGGTCCGCCTGGAGACCTCCTCGTTCCTCCAGCGCATCGAGCTCGAGGCGGCGCGCCTCCCCCGTCCCGCACCCCGGCTGCGCGGATACGCCTTCCGGGAGCGGCGCGACCACCTCTTTCTGGATCCGCGGCGCGAGCTCAACCTCGTCGGTTCGCCGCGGCGCGTCGAGCAGGCGGAGCTGCGTCGCGGCGGCGGCCTGCACGCGCGCTGGACGGCGGGAGACGGGCGCGGGCTCCTGGGCCGCCACGCGCCGGAGCTCCTGGCCGAGATCGGCGGCGAGTCGTTGCGCCAGGCGCCCCCTGCCGGACGGCCGCAGGAAGACCGCCGGGAGCGCGCCTCCCGCCTGCTGTCGATCGGCGACGCCTGGGACGCCTGGCGCGGGGCCGCGCGCCTGGAGGCCCACTACCGCTGGGAGGAGACGGAGGACAACTACACGGGAGCCGATCCCTACCGTCCCTTCTCGACCCGGGCCGCGCACCGGTCGCGGATGGCGGGGCCGCGGCTGGGACTCCGGCTGGCGCGGGGCGGGCACTCGATCAAGGCCAACTACTCCCGCCAGGGCCGCTTCCCGACCTTCGCCGAGCTCTTCGGCTACGAGGGTCTCGTCCGCGGCAACGCCGGTCTCGCTCCCGAAGAGGGCCGGCGCGCCGACCTCGGCTGGCGGTGGGAGCACGACGGCGGCCCGGGCGGCCCCGCCTGGCGGATCGAGCAGGCCCTCTATCGGAGCGACCTCGAGCAGATGATCGTCTTCGTCATGGTCTCGAACCGCGAGACCAAGCCCTTCAACCTCGATCGCGCCAGCATCCGCGGCTACGAGGTCGATCTGGCCCTCAGTCGGCCGCCCGGGCTGAACGCCCTGGCCCGCCGCCTGGGGAGGCGCGATCCGCCGGAGGTCGAGCTGACGCTTCACGCCACGCTCCAGGACGCGCGCGACGAAGGCGTCTCGCCCGTCTATCACGGCAGGCAACTCACCTATCATCCCCCGCTGCAGGGCCTGGGCGGCCTCGCCGTCGGCGGGCGCCGCTGGCGGCTGGCCTACACGGCCCGATTCCGCGCCGGCTCATACTGGAGCCGCTCGAACCTGCCCGAGTTCAAGTCCGCGGCCCAGTGGAGCCACGACCTGCAGTTCAACCGGAGCCTCGCGGGTCCGGGCCTCTCGCTCGCCCTGCGCGTGGAGAACCTGACCGACGCGACCCTGGAAGATGTGCGCGGCTATCCGCTGCCGGGGCGCACCTGGTTCGCCGAGATCGGATGGCGACTGAGCGAACCGGGCGGAGCCGGGCAGACGGAGGCCGCGCTCCGCGACCCGCAGCCAGAGGCGCCCTGACCCAACCGCTCGACACCGGAGGAGGAACCATCATGCCCACCCCGTCCCCCCCGCTCCCTTCGCCCCCCGCGCCCGCGGCCGCCTCGCGGCCGGCGCTCCGCTCCCCCCTGCGGTTCGCCTGGCTCTGCGGCCTGCTGCTCGCGGGCGCCCCGCCCGCCGCGCCCGATCCGCCTCCCTTCTGCGACGAGATCTACCTCTTCATCGCCACATCGGAGTACCAGCCGACGGCGGGCGCCTTCTCGCTGATGGACGTACAACCCCCCTGGTCCCACGCCGACAACTACGGCATCCTCTCCGGCGACGCCATCCCCTACGGCTATCGTGGATTCGTCTACCTCCTCGACCGCGCGCAGGGCCGCATCCAGGTTCTCGACCCGCGGCAGGACTTCGCCCTGCTGCGCCAGTTCAGCGTCGGCGCGGCCTCCAACCCCCACGACATCTGCTTCCTGAGCGAGGAGCGCGCCTTCGTGACCCGCTACGACTCCACCGAGCTCTGGGAGATCGACCCCTCCACCGGCGCGCACACGGGCACTATAGATCTGGCCATCTTCGCCGACGCCGACGGCCTGCCGGAGATGAACGCCCTCGCCGTGCACGGCAACCGGCTCTTCGTCACGCTGCAGCGCCTCGACAGGGACTACGGTTGGGTCCCCGTCCCGCCGTCGCTGCTAGCGGTCGTCGATCTGGACACGAACACGCTGTTGGACATGGATCCCGATACGCCCGGCGTGCAGGGGCTGCCGCTGGCGGGCACCAATCCCAACAGCGGCATCGTCGTCGACCCGCGGACGGGGCACTTCCTGATCGGTCAGGCCGGCAGCTACTACGCCCTCGACGGGGGCGTCGAGCGCTTCGATCCGGCCGCCGGCCAGAGTCTCGGCTTGGTCATCGACGAGGGCGCGCTCGGCGGCAACATCGACCACTGGAGCACCGCCGACGGCCTCACCGGCTACGCGATCGTCCTCGGCGCGAGCTGGCAGACGGCGATTGTCGAGTTCGACCTCGTCGCCTCGACGGTCACGGGGCCCCTGATCGCCTCGCCCGTCTGGGCCTTCTCGCACTTCCTGATCGATCCGCCGCGCAACCAAATGTTCGTCTGCGATCGCACCTACGCGAACCCCGGGGTGCGCGTCTGCGATCTCGTCGGCCGCGTGGAGCTGACCACGACCCCGATCCGCGTGGGCCTCTACCCCTACTGGTTGCTCGAGATGCGCGGGCCGGCGGCGGGGCTCCCCGACGGGGGCGCCTCAGGGGCTCCGCCGGCGCTGCGGGCCCTCCCGCAGCCGGCCGCGGGCGAGGTCTCGCTCCGTTTCCGGACGGGCCTGCCGGGTGCGGCAACGCTGGAGATCCTCGATGTCGCCGGGCGGCGCGTGGCCGCACCAGGGGCGCGCGCGCTGGGCGCGGGGGCGCACGAGTGGCTCTGGGACGGGCGCGCGGCGGACGGGCGGCCCGCCCCCGCCGGGGCCTACTGGGCCAGACTGCGCACGGTCGAGGGCACGGCGGCGACGCGGATCTGCAGGCTCCCCTGAGCGCGGGCCGGGCGCGGGGCTAAAGATACCCCCGGCACCGCTCGATAGGTGCATGGAAGGACGGAAGATAGACGCTCGCCGATCGGCGGCGGTGGCCCATAGACGGAGTGAGTGATCCATGCTGCTCGGCCGCTCGCATCGCTTGCAGATCCGCTATCCCGTGCACTTCACCGCCCCCGACCGCTCGCGGACCTACATCGGCACGACGCTCGACCTCTCCGCGACCGGCTTCTCGATCGAGGTGAAGACCGACGAGCCGCTGCCGCCGATCATCCTGGCCGGCGTCCTGCCGACGCAGGTGGCCGGCGACGCGATCCTCTGCAAGGCGCGCATCGTCTGGCAGGGCGGTCTGGCGCACGGGATCGGCCGCGCCAGCTACAAGATCATCTCCATCGCGCAGCGCAGCCAGGAGCGGCTGGAGCAGCTCCTCCAGCGCTCCCTGGCCGAACTCCTGGCCGGCATCCGCGAGCTGCCCACGCTGCAGGGCTGCTCGGATCCCGATCTCGAGGTGCTCCTGTCGCTCGCCCGCGTGCGCGAGGCGGCGGCGGGGAAATCGCTCTACGCGACCGTCGAGGACCGCAGCCGCGGCGTCTACCTGATCCTCGAGGGCGCCGTCACGATCGAGGGGGACGAACCGGCGGGCCGGCTCTACGGCCGGGGCAGCGTGATCGGCTCCTGGAGCGAACCCGACGCCGAGCCCGGGGATCGATCCGCGGTGGCGCAGACCGACACGCGCGCGCTCCACCTGCCGCTGGCGCTCGTGGCCGAGCTGCAGAACCGCGCCCCCCATCTGGCGGCGACGGTGGCGGAGGCCCTCGGGCGACCGGCGGAGCCCCCCCATCGCGCGGCGGCGGGCAAGCGCGCGCCGCGCATGCGCCTGGATATCCCGCGCGAGCTGCAGGAGATCCCGACGCTGCCGAGCGTCTTCAACGCGGTCATGGACTGCGTCGAGAACCCCGAATCGACGCCGCGCGACCTGGCGCAGGTCCTGCGCCAGGACCAGTCGCTGACCGCCAAGCTGCTCAAGGCGGTCAACTCGGCGCTCTACGGATTCACGCGCCGCATCGTCTCGGTCAACGAGGCGGTCGTGCTCCTGGGCATGCAGGAGACGGCCAATCTCGCCATCACGGCGATGCTGCTCAACACGCTCGCCGACGACTCCCGCCCCGGCCAGCGGCCCGAGCCCTTCTGGGAGCATGCCCTCGGCGCCGCCCTCTTCGCCCAGGCGATCGGCCAGCGGCTCAAGCGCCGGGAAGGCGCGGGAGCACTGGGTGCGGCGATCGCGATCGAGGAAGCCCGCCGCGTTCAGGGGCCGGCCGAGCCCGCGGCCGCGGAGACGGATCCGGCCGCCGTCGCGCCCCGCCCGGCGGCCGCCGCCCCCGACCGCGTCCAGCGCCATGCCCCGACGCGCGATCGCGCCGTGCGCTGCGACCGGCTCTTCACCTACGCGATCCTCCACGACATCGGGCTGGTCGTCCTCTTCCTCAAGTTCCCCGACCACTTCACCATGGTGCAGGAGGCGGTGCGCGAGAGCGGCGACTTCCATCGCGCGGAGCTCGACATCCTGGAGATCGACCACTGCCAGCTCGGGTACCGCGTGGCCCGCGCCTGGCGCCTGCCCGAGCCGATCCCGACGATCATCGCCGAACACCATCTGCCGCAGATCTGGGCGGCCGACATGCAGGATCGTGACCGCCTGCTCGCGCTGCTGCGAGAAGACCCGACGGTGGCCATCGTCTCGCTGGCCGACCTGCTCGCCCGCCGCTGCGGGATCGGCCTTGAGCTCGATCGCGAGGCGCCCGAGATTCCGTCCGTGCTCCACGAGGTCCTCGGCCTCGACGACCGGGATGTCGCCGACCTGCTCGCCCAGGGCGACGGCTTCCGCGAGAAGGCCGAGGGGTTCTTCCGCGGCTCGCGCGAGGAAGCCGCGGCTTGAGCCGCGCCGCGGCGCGCGTTCGACGCTCGCCGCGCGCCGCCTGCTCCTCGCGGCACTCCGCGGCGGACTTCCCGGACCTCGGGCGCGCCGCACCGCCCCGATCCCCGCCGGCTGGGACCCGCCCCCGTCCGGCCGCTTCCGGGCCCTCAGACCCCGTCCGGCATCCCCCTTGCATGCGCCCCCTGGCACGCCGCGGACCGACGGCCCGCCGACACCCGAGCGGGCGCGGGAGCGGCCCGTTCAGGGAGAAACCCCCATGCCGACTCGCGGGATCCTGCTGCCGCTCCTCCT
>VGIY01000199.1 GCA_016867695.1 Candidatus Eiseniibacteriota bacterium
GGGGTGGAGGCCTTCGCGATGCCGGGTCAGGCCGACGGGCACGATGGCCACACTGCGAATGGCGGCTGCGAGATGCTCGAGATCGTTCAGAGTCTGCTGGAGGATGGGGCCGTCGTTGTGGCCGGGCACGACGACGATCTGGGCGTGGATCTCGATGCCGCCGGCCGCCAACCGGCGCAGCGTCGCCAGGATCTCGCCGTCGCCCCGGCAGCCGAGCAGGCGGCGGCGGATGGCCGCGTCGGTGGCATGGACGGAGACATAGAGGGGCGAGATGCGCTGGCGCAGGATCCGCTCGATCTCCCACGCGCGCAGGTTGGTCAGCGTGAGGTAGTTCCCGTAGAGCAGCGAGTGGCGGTAGTCCTCGTCCTTCACATAGAGGCTTCGCCGCATACCCTTGGGGTTCTGATCGATGAAGCAGAAGAGGCAGCGGTTCGAGCAGCGGCGGATCGGGTCCGGGGCCAGCTCGACGCCCAGCGGCTCGCCCGGCAGGCGCAGGATCTCGATCCGCCCGCTCCCCGCGCCGGCGCGGTGGAACTCGAAGACGAGCTCCTCGTCGGCGGTGGCGAAGAGGAAGTCGAGCGCGTCGCGCAGCGGCTCTCCATTGACGGTCAGGATGTCGTCGCCGGCCCGCAGGCCGCCGCGTTCCGCGGCCGAGTCGCGCGCGACCTGGAGCACCTTCATCCTGCACTCCTCCCCCGCCGTCCGGCGCGGAGGCGATAGAAAAGGGGTCTCGGGCGCGAGACCCCGCAGCATTCGGGATTGGAGCGGGTGACGGGAGTTGAACCCGCGACTCTCAGCTTGGGAAGCTGATACTCTACCACTGAGTTACACCCGCTCGACCGAGCGCAGGCTACGGGCTCGCCGGTCGCGCTGTCAAGCCCTCTCCCGGATCCCGAGGAGGTCGAGGCAGCGCCCGGCGGTCTCCGCCGGCGCCTCGCCCGGCGCGATTGCCACCTCGGTCACGCCCCGATAGCGGTTGCGGAACCAGCCCTTCTGGCGCCGCGCGTACTGCCGGGTGCGCCGGGCGAAGCGCTCCAGCGCCGCCGGCAACGGGAGCGCGCCGCGGAGGACCTCGGCGAAGTCGCCGTAGCCGATTGCCTCCAGCCCGGGCGCCCCGGCGGGCACCCCGCTCTCGAGCAGCCCCCGCACTTCGGCGAGCAGCCCGGCGGCGAGCATCGCCGCCGAGCGCGCCTCGATGCGCGCGTCCAGGTCGGCTGGAGCGCGCAGCAGCAGCAGCAGCCGGGGGTCTCGGGAGACATCGAGCGGGTCGGCCCGCGTACGCAGTTCGCTGAGCGGGCGGCCGCTCGTCTCGTGCACCTCGAGCGCGCGGCTGACGCGCTTGAAATCGCGCGGATGGAGGCGCGCGGCGCTGGCCGGGTCGACGGCGACCAGCAGCGCGTGGAGCGCCTCGGGCCCGAGCCTACGGCGCAGCTCCTCGTGGGCGGCGCGGATGGCGGCGTCGGCGGGCGGCAGCGGGTCGAGGCGGCCCAGGCAGGCGTCGACATAGAGGCCGGAGCCGCCGGTGGCGAGCGCGGCGGCGCCGCGGCGGGCCAGGTCCTCGCGAACGGCGCGGTAGCTGCGGGCGAAGTCCTCGGCCGAGAGCGTCTCGGTCGGCTCGCAGAGGTCGAGCAGGTGGTGGCGCACGCGGGCCTGTTCGTCGGGCGTCGGCTTGGCGGTGCCGATGTCGAGCCGCCGGTAGGCCTGCCGGGAGTCGATGGAGAGGATCTCGGCGCCCAGCGCGAGGGCCAGCTCGATGGCCACGGCGGTCTTGCCCACGGCGGTGGGGCCGACGAGGAAGACCTCCGGCAGGGTCGTTCGGCCGGGTCCCGGGCGCCCGAGCGCCTGTTCCGCCATGGCCCGCCTCTCACCACGCGCGCGCCGCCCCGCTCCCGCGGCCCGCCGCGCTCTCGTCCGTGCTAGCCGCTGCGCCCGAAGCGGCGGTCGAGGTCGGCCAGCGACAGGAAGACGAAGGTCGGCCGCCCGTGCGGATCGCCGTGCGGCAGGCGGGTGGCGAAGAGCTCGTCGACGAGGCGGTTCATCTCCTCGACGCTCAGGGGCTCGCCCGACTTGATCGCCGCGCGGCAGGCGAAGGCGCGCGCCAGGCTCTCGGCCGTCGTGCCCTCGCGCAGATCCTCCTGGCGCGCCTCGTCGAGCAGGTCGCGCAGCAGGCCCGCCTCGCTGCGCGCGCGCCAGAGCGGCGGCACGCCGCGGACGACGACGCTGCGCTCCTCGAAGGCGTCGCAGTCGAAGCCCATGCGGGTCAGGTCGCCGGCGATGCGGCGGAAGAGCTCCGTCTCCTCCTCGCTCAGCTCGAGGATCACCGGGAAGAGGAGCTGCTGTCCGGCGGCCGGCTCGTGGCGCATGCGGGCGAGGATCTTCTCGTAGAGCACCCGCTCGTGGGCCGCGTGCTGGTCGATGAGCAGCAGGCCCTTGCGCGTCTGGGCGAGGATGTAGCGGCCGTGCAGTTGCCACAAGGAGACGAGCTGGTCGGCGGCGTCGGCGCCCAGCACCGGCTGATCGGCGACCGCCGCGCCATGCTCGAGCGGCAGACCGTCCTGCCGGGAGTCGCCGTAGCGGGCCTCCCCGCCCTGCCCGGAGGGCCCGCCATAGAGCCGCCGCGCCTCGTTCAGACCGTCGCCGCGCGCGGGCGGCGCCCCGGAGCTGGAGGCGCCCGCCCAGGCCGAGCCCGCGCCGCCGCGCGCGCCGGCGCCCCGCGGACCCTCTCCTCCCCCTCCTCCCGCTGACCCGCCGGGGGCTTCTCCCTGCTCGAGGAAGAAGCGCGGCAGGAGCCGGGCCACGGCCGGGCGGATAGCCCCCTGCACGAAACCGTAGAGGCGTCGCTCGTCGAGGAAGCGCACCTCGCGCTTGGTCGGGTGGAGGTTCACATCGACCTGGTCGGACGGGCACTCGAGGAACAGCGCCGCCCAGGGAGACTGGTGGCCGGGGAGCAGGTCGCCGAAGGCCTGACGCAGCGCCTGCGCGAGCCAGGGGGAGACGATCCAGCGGCCGTTCACGAAGAGGGTCTGATGCCGGCCGCCGGCGCGGGCGAGCTCGGGCGCCCCGACGAAGCCGCGAAGAGCGAATTCGCCCTCCCGCGAGTCGATCGGCAGCAGGCCCTCGAGCAGGCGCCCGCCATGGAGCTGGAGGATGCGCTCGCGCAGGTCGACCGCCGCCGGCAGGTCGAGCAGCGCCCGGCCGTCCTGCTCGAGCCGCCAGGCGACGCCCGGGTGGGCGAGCGCGTAGGCCTGCAGCGCCTCGCGCGCCAGACGCATCTCTCCCGGCCCTTTCTTGAGGAAGCGCTTGCGCACCGGCGTGTTGTAGAAGAGATCCTCGACGAGCACCGTCGTGCCCGGCGCGCGCGCCGCCGCGCGGGGGGCCTCGACGCGGCCCGCCGCGGCCCGGACTTCCCAGGCGTGCTCGGCCTCTCGCGTGCTGCTGGTCAGCGTCACGCGGGCGATCTCGGCGATCGCGGCCAGCGCCTCGCCGCGGAAGCCGAGAGTGCCGACCGCCAGCAGGTCCTCCTCGCGCCGGATCTTGCTCGTGGCGTGGCGCTCCAGCGCCAGGGCGAGGTCGGCGCCGGGGATGCCGCCGCCGTCGTCGGCGACCTCGAGCAGCCGATCGAGCGCCTCGGTCACGCGCACCACGATGCGCGTCGCCCCCGCGTCGAGCGCATTCTCGACCAACTCCTTCACCGCCGCCGAGGGGCGGGCGATCATCTCGCCCGCGGCGATGCGGCCGATCACCTCGGGCGGCAGGCGCCGGATCTCCGAAGTCCGCGTGTCGATCGTCTCGCTCATCGTCCCCGATTCCAGTCGGGCTCGCCCGCCCGAGTCGATCGCCGGCGGGCGCCGCCCGGGGAGGGGCGCCGGGCCCGACCCCCTCAGTCTCCCCTGAGCTCGCGCCAGACGGCCCGCAGGCGCGACCAGCGTCGCGCCCGCTCTTCCCGGCGGACCAGGAGCAGCAGGGGCCGCAGAGCGGTCGCGCGCAGCGAGCGCGCCAAGGCCTCCGCCGCCTCCAGCCATCCGGCCGCGCCATGCGCCGGCGCCGACAGGTAGAGGCCCCAGGCGAGCAGGGCGCCGTCGGCCTCCCAGCAGGAGAGGTAGGCGCCGGTCGCGCCATTGTCGCCTGTTCCGGTGCCCGTTTCCAGCCCCGGAGGGGCGCCGACGGCGCGCACCTCCGCGCGGTCGTCCTCGGGTCCGCCGCGCGGGGCGGGAGGCGCTGCCGCGGCCCACCAGCGCGCGAAGGCCCGCGAAGCCCCGCCGGGCATCTCGCCCGCCGAGTCGAAGATCGCCCGGGGCTCCCCCTTGCGGGGAGCCACGATCAGGAACACCCGCCCGGGAGGAGCGAGGCGCGAAGCCACGCGGCGAGCGATCCAGGCGCCCAGCCCCGCCGGCTCGCACAGGCGGGGGAACCACTCCGGCAGCGTCTCGGGGAGCTCGCCCGCCATCGGCGCGGTCGGCCCGGCGCGCTCCGGCGCGAAGGTCTCCGTCGCCCGGGTCGGCCCGGCCGCGGGGAGCTGCAGGGCCTCCCAGTCGATCGCCGCGGGGTCGTGGCGGCGGCGCGCCGAGGCCTCGGGCACGATGCGCGGCCTTCCCGGCAGCCCCGCCAGGCGCGCGAGCGCAGTCCCCTCGCCGGCCAGGACCAGGTCGACCTCGGCGGCGAGCGCCGGGTCGGCGGCGAGCGGGAAGCCGAGCAGCTCGGCCAATCGAGCCAGCGTGTCGCCCGGCTCGGCGGGCGACACCCAGAGGACGCGCGCGCGCGCCTCCTCGTGCAGCAGCGCCAGCAGGTCGAAGTGGCCCGGCGTCAGGCCCGCCAGTCCGATTCGCAGGGTCTTGCGCGCCTCGTCCATCGTTGGACCCCCGTCCTCTAGCTCCGCCGATCCTGGATCGCCTTCCCGCTCCGCGGCTCCATGTCCCGCGCCCGGATCTGCTGCACCACGCCGCGCGGCGGCCCGTCCAGCACCTCCTCGGCGGCGTCCAGCACCGCGCCGGCGCTCAGCTCGCGCCAGCAGCGGGCGTGCCCCAGCCAGCATCGCCGCGGGCCGTGGATGTGGCAGGGGCGGCAGGGCAGCTCCACGCCGGCGACGCGAGCCCGCCCCAACGGCGCGAAGCCGAGCTCGGGCGCCGTCGGGCCGAAGAGGCCGACGGCGGGCGTGTCGAGCCCGGCGGCGATGTGGAGGATGCCGGAGTCGGCA
>VGIY01000200.1 GCA_016867695.1 Candidatus Eiseniibacteriota bacterium
TGCGGCCGGCGTTCACTCGGTTCCCGATCCGGACCCCGAACCACGGACCCCGGACTCCGGACCCTGGACTCCGGACCCCGGACTCCGGACCCTGGACTCCGGACCCCGGACTCCGGACCCTGGACCCCGGACCAATAACCCAGGAGGGGCGTTGCACCGCGAACTCAAGATCAGCGTCGTCATGCCCTGCTATAACGAGGAGCAGGGGCTCCGCGAGGTGATCCGGCGCCTGCCGGGCTGCGTCGACGAGATCGTCGTCGCCGACAACGACTCGACCGACCGCACCGCGGAGGTGGCGGCCGAACTCGGCGCCCGCGTCGTGCCGGAGAAGCGCCGCGGCTACGGGGCGGCCTACAAGACGGGGCTCGCCGCCGCGACCGGCGACGTGATCGTGACCATGGACGGGGATGGGACCTATCCCGCCGAGGCGATCCCGGAGCTCATCGACGCGCTGGTCGACCGCCGGCTCGACTTTCTCTCCGCGGCGCGCTTCCCGCTCAGCGACCCGCGCGCCATGGGCGCCACCAACCGGACGGGCAACTGGCTGCTGACCTTCGCGGCTCTCGTCCTCTTCGGCGCGAAGATGGTCGACTCGCAGTCGGGGATGTGGGTCTTCCGTCGCGAGGTCCTCGGCCTGATCCGGCCGCGCAGCGACGGCATGCCCTTCTCGCAGGAGATCAAGATCGAGGCCATCCGTCACCCACGGGTGCGCTTCGGCGAGCAGCACATCGAGTACCGGCCCCGAATCGGGGAGGTCAAGCTGCGCAAGTGGCGCGACGGCTGGGAGAACGTGCTCTTCATGATCCGCATGCGGTGCCGTTGAGGGAGCGGCGATCCGGCATGGAAGCGAGGGGCTCGGAGCAGGGATCGCGCGCCGCGAGCGGGCTCGAGGACCGTCGCGGCTTCCGCCCGCGGAGCCTGCTCTGGCCCTTGAGCCCGCTGCTCTACATCTTCCTCGCGTTGGAAGACCCCTGGCTTCCGGACGCGGCCCGCGCGGCCCTGGGCCTGGCGGCGGTGCTCATCCTCCCGGGCTGGCTGCTGCACGACCTGATCCTGCCCCGCCCCCGAGTCGGTCCGACCGCGCGGCTGGCGCGCGCCTTTCTGCTCAGCGTGGCGCTGGTGGCGGTCCTCGGGCTGGCCGCCTGGTTCTGCAGCGGAGACGCCGCGCTCGGTCCGGTCGCCCCTCCGGGCGCCGCGCCGCCCCCCTTTCCCGGCAGCCTGACCTCGATCCTCTGGGGGCTGGGAGGCTTCCTCTTCCTCGCCGGAGTGGCCTCCCTGCTGCGCGAGGCGTTCGGGCGCCACGGGCGCGGGCCTCGCCTGGGCGGGGGGAAGGCGGCCGGGGGGAAGGCGGCCGGAGGGAAGGCCGCCGCAGGGGAAGCGGCCGCAGGGGAAGCGGCCGCGGGGGAAGCGACCGCGGGGGAAGCTGCCGTGAGGGAAGCCGCCGCGGCGGGAGGGCCCGCGAGCCCGCCGCCCGCGCCGCGGCCGGGTCCGCCCCGGGAGGGCGAGGACCCCTGGCAGGGGATCCTGCGCCGCGCCTACCGGCTCAGCGAGGAGCAGCGCCGCGAGCGCCGCATCGCCCCGCGATGGGCCACGACCATGGTGCTGGCCGTGATCCTCGCCGCCGCGGCGGTCCTCTGCTTCCACGCCGGAGGCCACCTCGGCTACCGGACCGATTCGCCGGACCACATCGGCTGCCTGCGCGAAATGATCGAGAGGGACCGCGTCCTTCCGCGGACCGCCTTCCACGCCGACGGCGACGGGACGACTCTCGACGCGCGCAAGGGATTCTTCCACGTCGCCCTGGCCCTCGTCGCGCGGCTGACCGGGCTCGACCCGCTGCGGCTCTGGCAGCTCCTGCCCGGCCTCCTCGCGCCGCTGGCGCTGATCGTCTTCCACACGCTGGCGCGGCGCGTGCTGCGCAGCGAGGGCACCGCGCTCTTCGCCACCTTCCTGGCCCTCGTCTGCTTCGGGGAGGTCCAGCGCGGGCTGCTCACCCGCCTCGCCTACGGCAACGCGATGGGGGGCGTTCTCGCCTGGGGCGTGATCGCTCTCGCGCTGCGCTTCGTGCGCGGCGACGCCCGTCCCGGGGTGTTCTGGCTGCTGGCGCTGGGGGCCCTGGGGGCCGCGGCGACGCACGCCTTCGCCGCCGTGCAGATCGGCTTCTCGCTGGGGGCTCTCATCGTCGCGCTGCTGTGCGCGCGCGGTCCGCGCGACCGGCGCACGAGGCGGCTGGCGGCCGCCTGCGGGGCGGCGCTGCTGGGGATGGCCGGGCCGACGCTCTGGCGCGTGCTCTACGCCTCGGGATCGGCGAACCCGATCCACACCCACCGCCAGGGCGTGATCTACCTGAGCGAGCGGCTCTTCCTCATCTCGCCCGCGGAGTGGGGCGCCATGCTCGGCGCCGTCGGCATCGCCGGCGTGCTGCTCTCCTTCGCCCTCTGGCGTCGCGCCAGGGAGGGAGAGGGGGTCCTCTACCTGGCGACGCTCAGCCTGGCGCCGATGCTGATCCTGCTCAATCCCGTCGCCGTGCCCCTCCTCGAGCCGCTGCTCGGCTACCTCGTGGCGCGCTTCGCCCTGCTCGTGCCCTATGTCCTCGTCCTCGCCTATGTCGCCGGCTGGATGGGCCAGGCGCTTCTCGATCTGCACTCCGCGAGGCGCGTCGTCAAGGCGCTCCTCTTCTACGCCGCCATGGTGGCGCTGCTCTTCCCGCGCTTCGAGGCCTTCGCCCGCTCCCACTCCAGCCGCAGCCTCGAGGCGCTGGAGAGACGGTCGATCCTGCAGTGGCGGGAGGTCATGGAGCGGCTCGATCAAGAGCTGCCCGGGCCGGCGGTCATCCTGAGCGATCCGATCACCGGCTACTGCATCCCGGCGCTGACCCGCCACTTCACGGTGACCGTGCTGCATCAGCACGGCAGCCCGGCGGACACGCTCGCGCTCGCGCGGCTGGCGGGGGCGCGCGACGTGCTCAGTCCCTATATCGGCACCGGCGAGAAGGCGCGCATCTGCCGCCGCTTCGGGGTCGACTATGTCTTCGTCAACGGCGACTTCGCCGCGCCGGTCGACCTCTTCCTGTGCCAGGCGGGCCGCGAGCTGGCCGCCCGCCAGCGCAGCGTGCTCGACGAGGACGATCTGCTCCTGCGCCGGCTCTGGGATCTCGGCCCCGACGGGGCGCTCTACGCCGTGCGCGCCGAGAACCTCGACCGGCTCTCGGGGATCGTCGGCCCGGGGGAGGAGCCGCCCGCCTCTCCCTCGACCGAGGCGCGCAGCGCGGCGCTCTTCGTGCGGGCGCCGCCCGAGCAGGCGATCCCGGTGCTTCCCGACACCGCGGCCGGCCTGACGCTGACCGCGATCGCGCTCGACACGCTGCGCCTGGCGGCCGGAGGCGAGCTGGGCGCCACGCTCTACTGGCGCCGGGTCGGCGCCCCCGGCCGGTTTCCGGCGGAAGTGCATCTGCGCCTCGCCGCGGAGGTCCCGGCCGGCCGGATGTGGGTCGAGCGGCTGAGCAAGCTCAGCCGCCTGCTCGTCGAGCGCCGGACGCACCGGCACTATCGCCACCGTTCCGTGCACACGCCCCTGGATGGGCAGCTCGGCGCCGAGAACTGGCCCCGCGACCGCTACGTCGTCGATCAGGCGCGGATCCGCGTCCCGGAGCGCGCGGCGCGCAGCAGCCATCTGCTCAAGGTGCGCTGGATGGAGGCGTCGTTCCTGCCCAATCTGCCCCTGCGCCACCTGTACAGCGACGAGGACGCCTACGAGGGCGTGCCCGCCGGCATGGTGGAGGTGTACTGACATGGGCGCCCGCGGCGACCGGCGCCCTCCCGGGGGCGCAGGCGGCCCCCATGGGAGACCCCCCGGCGGGGCCGGCGACGGCCTTCCCGAGGGCGCCCCCGCGGCGGAGGAGACCTCGCCCGTCTCGCGCGAGGTGACCGGCGCCATGGCCTGGAGCCTGACGGCCAAGCTGCTCGTCTCGCTCCTGGCCATCGGCTCGAATGTCCTGATCGTCCGCGGTCTGGGCGAGTACTCCTACGGCGTCTACAGCATCTACCTCAATGTGGCGCGCTTCTTCTCCCTCGGGATCGGACTCGGGCTGGCCCAGGGCGTCCTGCGCTTCCTGCCCGAGATGCGCGTGCGCGGCGACGCCCGCGGCGCGCGCCAGGTCGTCTGCTGGGCCTTCGTCCTGCAGCTCGGCGGCTGGGCGGTCGTCCTCGGGCTCGCCTGGCTGCTGCGGGGCGTGCTCAGTGATCTCCAGCGCGCCGACCTGCGCACGATCCTGCCGCTCGGCACGGTGCTCCTCATCTTCGAGTCCTTCTGGACCGTGCTGGCGAGCGTCTACACGGCGGTGCGCCGCATGGCCTGGCTGACGGTCGCGTCGGTCGCCCAGAAGGCGGCGCTGATCGGGCTCCTGCTCGCGGTGGCGCGCGCCGACGCCAGCGTGCAGAGCGTGCTCTATGTCGTGGCCGGCAGCTTCGTCCTCGGGATCCTCCTGCTGGCCCCGGGGCTGCCGCGCATCCTGCCCTGGGCGCGCGGGCCGCGGGGCGAGGGTTTCGCGCTGCGGCGCAATCTCGGCTACGCGCTGCCGATCGCGCTCAGCGCCCTGATCAACCAGATCCTCTGGCGCTCCTCGGACACGCTGGTCATCGGCTACTTCCGGCCGACGGTCGAGGTCGGTTTCTACAACGCCGCCTACAACCTGGCCCAGATGGTCCTCGAGTTCGCTCCGCTGGCGGTCTGGCCGGTCGTGCTCGCCTCGCTTTCCGAGGCTCACGCCGTGCGGCCCGCGGACCTGCTGCGCGGAACGCGGCTCTACTTCCGGCTGCTCTTCATCCTGGTCCTGCCTCCCGCCGTGACCGGGCTGGTCCTGGGCGGCGAGGCCTATCGGCTGATGTACGGGCCCGGGATGTCGCCGGGGGCGCCCATCTGCCAGGCCTTCTTCATCGTCTTCCTTGCCGGCTTCTTCGCCGCGCCGCTGCGCATGGCGCTCTTCGTCAAGGAGCGCGCCGTGACCAACCTCTGGATCGGGGCGGTCGGCGCGGCGGTCAAGGTGGCCCTCGACTTCCTGCTGATTCCGTCGCTGGGCATGTGGGGGGCGGTGTGGGCGGTGGCCGCCGCGCTGGGCGTGAGTGGCGTGCTCCAGTACGTCGTCGGCCGCCGCGAGTTGCCCGGGCTGACGGTGCC
>VGIY01000201.1 GCA_016867695.1 Candidatus Eiseniibacteriota bacterium
GGCCTCCTCGTCGAAGAGCGAGACGCCGTCCATGTGCTCCGGCCTGGCGACGCCGAAGAGGTCGAGCGCCGTGGGGGCGAAGTCGGCGATGCTCGGATAGGGCGTCTTGATCGGACGCGTGCAGAGGAAGATCCCCGGCACGGCCAGCGGATCGATGCAGTGATCGCCGCTCCAGCTACGCGTGTTGTCCTCGAAGACGACCTCGTTGGCGGCGCCGACGGCTCCGTCCCATGAGGCCCGGTAGCCTACGTTGTAGCCGACGACGAGGTCGGGCCCGTTCGTCCGGTAGGGCCCGCGGTAGATCGCCGCGCCGTCGTAGACGCGCAGGATGCCCGTCGCTCCGGTGACCGGGTCCTTCAGGCCGCTCAGCTTCGCGATCAGCTCCGCCTTCAGCGCCTGGAGCTCCGCCCCGCGCTCGACGACCCCGCGCCCCTCCCGACCCTTGAGGTTGATGTAGATCCCCCCCAGGCCGAAGGCGTAGGCGCGCGTGCGATCCCAGTCGACGCCGTCGAAGTAGCGCCCCACGGCGCCGTTCGCCGCCGCCATGTAGCCGTTCTGCAGGAACCAGGAGTTGAGGTTGATGCCGCGGACAAAGGGCTTGAAACCGTGGTCGGAGAGGACGAAGAGCACCGTGCGCTCGTCCCGGACCTCCTCGAGCGTGCGGCGCAGCAGGTCGTCGGCGCGGCGGTAGAGGTCGAGCAGCGTGTCCTTGAATCGCTCCGTGTCCTTGCCCCGGTTGGCCGGATGGTCGGGGACGAGGTAGCGGAAGAACATGTGCTGGAGGCGGTCGGTGGCGTCGAAGACGACCACGTTGAGCCCGCGCCTGTTCTTCTTCAGCGAGTTGAACCACATCCGCTCGCGCTCTTCGTGGATGCTCCAGGCGTAGTCCAGGAAGGCCTGCTCGTCGAGGATGCGCTCGTTGAGCGCCCAGGTGTCCTCGGCGAGCCCGAGCGTGGCGTAGGGGCCCTGCAGCCGGGCGAGGTACTGGGCGAAGAACCCGGGAGAGGAGATCGGCATGGCCGGGCTCTCCGGGTCCAGGTGGATCGGCGTCATGTAGAGGCCGAAGTGCGGGGCGAAGCTCATCACCCGGAAGCGGACGATCCCGCGCACCTTCTGCCCCAGCCCCGCCTTGAAGGTGAGTCGGACCCAGTCGCTGAACTCGCTCTCGCCGAGCGTGAAGGTCTCCTTGCCGACGGTGATGCGCGCGCGCGGCCCGGGCGACGAGCCGCCCCCGGCGCCGGAAAGCTCGACGCGCAGCGGCACCGTCATCACCGCGTGGGCCCGCGTGAGGGGGTTGGGCGGGCCGGGGATCTCCGCCGCGATCGCGCCGTCGCGGATCTCGACGGGGATCACGGCGCCCCCCTCGAAGGCGGCCGCCCGCTCGCGGTTCGTGGTGAAGAAGGTGAAGGAGCCCTGCGTGCCGCGCAGGTCGGGCACGCACATCGCCGAGAGCAGCGCCCCGTTGGGCACCTTCTCGGGCGGAAAGGTGATCGGCACGCGCAGGACGTGGCAGGGCACGTAGTGCTCGCCGAGGATCCGCCAGAAGGAGCGGCTGCGGCGCAGGAAGCGGATCGCCGGCTTGCCGATCGGGATCTCGTACCGGCCCAGCCGGAGCAGCTTGTGCGCGCCGCGGATGTCGGTGGAGGAGAGCACCGGCATGTGGCTGCGCAGGTCCCGGTTGAGGAAGTCGAAGATGTTGTGCTTCGAAGCGTCGACGCCGGTGGCGAAGGAGGACCAGGCCACCGGGGACATCGAGGGGAACGAGGTGGCCAGCTCGTGGAAGCAGCCCTCCTCGGCGAGCCTGGCGAAGGCGGGCAGGTGCCCTTCGCCTATCCAGCGGCGGATCAGGGCCGGGTCGAGACCGTCGAGGCCGAGGATGACGACGCGGCGGACGTCGGTGCGGCGGCGCACGCGGCGGACGCGGAACCAGCGGTGAACGGCGCGGAAGGGCCAGGAGACGATGGCCGCCAGGGCGAGGAAGAAGGTGACGAAGAGCACGCCCAGGGAGCCGACGACGGCGAAGCCCGCCCCCGGCCCGACATAGGCGTGGGCCGGGGCCGCGGCCAGGCCCAGGAACGCCAGCGCGAGAAGCGCGAGTCTGCGACCGAGCATGACTCTCCCCGTCCCATCCGGCGGCGCCGCGGGATGGCCCGCCGCCCCGGCTACCCTAGCTGAGATAGCCGAGCTTCTGCAGCTTCTTCTTGATCTCGTCCTCTTCCTCGGCGGAGATGCGGGAAGCCTCCGGATCGGGCGGGATGTAGCCCATCAGCTCGAGCGTGCGCAGGATCTTCTGCGTGCTCTCGGCCACCGTCTCGCGATCGGAGTGGACGACGACCTCCGGATTCTCGGGCGGCTCGTAGGGATCGTCGACCCCGGTGAAGCCCTTGATCTCCCCCGCCAGCGCCTTCTTGTAGAGGCCCTTGACGTCCCGCTCGGCGAGCACGTCGATCGGGCACTCGCAGTAGACCTCGACGAAGCACCCGATCAGCTTGCGGTTCTCGTCGCGGATCGCCCGGTAGGGCGAGATCGCCGCGGCGATCGCCGCCACCTCGTTGCGCGCCAGGAGGTTGCAGACGAAGCCGATGCGGCGGATGTTGATGTCCCGGTCCTCCTTGGAGAACCCCAGCCCCTTGCTGAGATTGGTCCGCACCACGTCCCCGTCGAGGATCTCGACCTTGAGGCCCCGCCGGCGAAGCTCCTGCTCGACCGATTGGGCCAGCGTGCTCTTGCCCGACCCCGACAGGCCCGTGAACCACAGCGTGAAACCCTTCATGGCTGCTCCCTTCTCCCGGAATCTCCGGCTGTCCGCCGGCCTCCCGCCTACCCGCGCTTCGCCCGACCCATGAGCACCTCGGCCACCTCGGGCCTGGTGAACTCGACCGGGAGCGCCTCGCCCCGGGCGAGCATCTCGCGCACCTTGGTGCCGCTCAGCATGAGGTGCTCCTCCCTGCCGTGGGGGCACGTCTTGATCGAGGCCATGTTGCCGCAGCGCTTGCAGTAGAAGGTGTGCTCGAACTTGAGCGGCGTGATGGCCAGCTCGCCGGGCGCGAACTCGTCGAAAATCCGCTGCGCGTCGTAGGTCCCGTAGTAGCTGCCCACGCCGGCGTGATCGCGGCCGACGATCAGGTGCGTGCAGCCGTAGTTCTTGCGCACGATGGCGTGCCAGACGGCCTCCGCCGGGCCGGCGTAGCGCATGGCCGCCGGGAAGATCGACAGGGCGACGCGATCCTTGGGGTAGTAGTGCGCGAGGAGCGCCTCGTAGCAGGCCATGCGCACCTCTCCGGGCGTGTCGTCGGCCTTGGTGGCGCCCATCAGCGGGTGGACCAGCAGTCCGTCGACCATCTCCAGCGCGCACTTCTGCAGGTACTCGTGGGCGCGGTGGATCGGGTTGCGCGTCTGGAAGGCGGCCACCGTGGCCCAGCCCTTGGCCTTGAAGAGGACGCGGGTCTCCTTGGGGTCGAGGCGGTAGTTGTGGAAGTCGGGATGGGCCGGTTTGCGCACCGCCTGCAGCGGGCCGCCCAGGTAGATGTCGCCGCAGCCCTTGAGGTACTGGACGCCGGGATGCGCCTGGTCGGTCGTGCGCAGGACGGCGGCGGCCTCCTTCGTCTTGTCGGGCGCGTACTTGCTCTCGACCGTCATCACCGCCAGGAAGGCGCCGTCCGGGGCGTGGAGGGCGATCTCGCCCCCCTCGGCGACGGCCTCGGCCTCGGCGGGGGACGCGGCGAGCGTGACCGGGATGGACCAGACGAGGCCGCGGGCCAGGCGCAGGCGCGAGCCGACGCTCTCGTAGTCCTCGCGGCCCATGAAGCCCTCGAGGGGGCTCATGGCGCCGGTCATGATCATCTCGATGTCGGCGATCTCGCGCGCGTTGAGCGTCAGTCGCGGCAATCCGGCGGCGCGAGCCTCGAGTTCCCGAGCCTGGTCTCCGGTGGCGATCCGGTCGATCAGCCGGCCGCCGTGGGGGTCGATGAGCTGCATGGCGATGGTCTCCTCTGGTCGGCCTCGCCCTCGGCCGCCCGATCCCGGGCCGGCGGGGATGACTGCGGAAAACAAGACATCGATTGTACTTCCCGAAGCCCGCCCGCGGGAAGGGCGAAGCGAGCGCGCTCCGCCGGCCCCCCGCGAGGCGCCCCGGTCGGGCAACTCGTCTTGTGGCAGTGGATTCGCGGCCCGGGCCGCGATTCCGCGGCCGGTCCCGGCGGCGGGCCTCTCCGGCCTTCCCCACTCGGATCGGCCGGCGGCGAGAGGATCTCCAGGGCGCAGGGGCGCCGGGGTCGTCGCGGCGCGCGCCGGCGGAACTCGCTGGGCGGGGCCAGGAGACGAGGATGGCCGGCAACGGCCTGCGCCGCGGCGCCGCGGCGTGTAGAATGCGCTTCTGCCCCCCGGGCGCGGCGGCGGGCGCCCCGCCGGGGAGGAGGAGAGCCATGCACGCCGGCACCCGGTCGACACCCAGCAGGTCGCGCTGGGGGGATCTCTGGTTCCCCCTGCTCGTCGCCGCCGCGGGGATCGCCGTCTACGCCAACAGCCTCTCCGGGGTCTTCCTGCTCGACGACCTGCGAGCCATCGTCGAGAACGCGCACATCCGCAGCCTCTGGCCGCCCGGCGAGGTCTTCAAGGCGCCGCCCCAGTCGACCGTCTCCGGCCGCCCGCTCGTCAGCCTCTCGCTCGCCCTGAGCTTCGCCCTCAGCGGGACCGCCCCCTGGGGCTACCACGCCGTCAACATCCTCATCCACCTCGGCGCCGGGCTCCTGCTCTACGGGATCCTGCGGCGCACGCTGCGGCTGCCGCGGCGGCGCGACGGCGAGGCGCCCGTGGCGGACCGGGCGTCCGGCGCGCCGGCCCGAGGGCGGGATGCTGGCCCGGCCGATCGCCTCGCCGCGGCCGCGGCCCTGCTATGGGTCGTCCATCCGCTGCAGACGCAGAGCGTGACCTATCTCGTCCAGCGGGCCGAGTCGCTGATGGGTTTGTTCTACCTGCTGACCTTGTACTGCTTCATTCGCGGTTATACATCTTCCCGTCCCGGGCGCTGGTGGATCGTGGCTATCTTCTCCTGCGCCGCGGCGATGGCGACCAAGGAAGTGGCGGTCACGGCGCCGCTGATCGTCGGGCTCTACGACCGGACCTTCCTGTCCGGCTCCTGGAGGCGGACCTGGCGCGAGCGGGG
>VGIY01000202.1 GCA_016867695.1 Candidatus Eiseniibacteriota bacterium
TACCTGCCCGCGCGCCTTCCCGCCGCTCGCCGGCGGCCCCCGAGGCAAGCGCGCAACGCTCATTCCTGCAATCGTTTGCTGGATTCCGCCCTGCCCTTGCCGGCGTCGGCGCGGGCAAGTTCCTGTTGCTACGGGCCCGGGGCCGTGCTAGAAGGCCTCGTCGACAGCCAGTCCGCGCGGGCGGCAGGCTCTCTCGGCATCGAGGCCCCGTCCCGCGAGTCTCCTCCATGAACGGGGGGGCGCCGGCAGGTTTCGGTGGGGCAAGGCGACGTTCTTGGAAGTGGGTGCTTGGGGCCGCGCGCGGCCCGCGAACAGGAGGTGTCGGCATGAGAGTCAAGGGAGCCATCGCGATCCTGATGGCGTTGCTCCTGGTGGTTCCGGTCATGGCCCAGGAGAAGCAGATCAACCTCGGCGTCAAGGGCGGGATCAACATGGCCAACCTGTCCTATGATCCGAAGCCTGAGGAGGGGTCGAGCAGTCTCATGGGCCTGGCCGGCGGCATGGTGCTGAGCTTCAACCTCTCCCCCGCCGCCTCGTTCGACGGGGAAGTGCTCTACATCCAGAAGGGCGCTTCGTGGGATGTCGCCGACGAGGAGTGCTCGGGCGACACGGACGTCAAGCTCACCTACATCAGCATCAGCCCGATGCTGCGGTTCAAGATCCACTCCCAGAGCCTGACGCCCTACTTCATGGGCGGGGGCGAGATCGGCCTGCTGATGAGCGCGAAGGCGAAGGCCTCGTGGACCTGTCAGGGCGAGTCCGATGACTACGAGGAGGATGTGAAGGACTCCTTCAAGAGCATCGACTTCGGCATCTCCTTCGGCGCCGGCGTCGAGTTCCCGATGGGCAACTCCGGGCTCTTCGTCGAGGCCCGCTACGCGATGGGCCTGACCGACATCGGCGAGGATGTCGAGGAGTCCACGATGCAGGACGAAGACGAGGGGACAATCAAGACCAAGGGCATCTACCTGCTCGCCGGCATCCGCTTCTGAGCGCGTGAGCGCCGCGGCATCGAGTCGGGAGCCGGCCCCCCGGGGCCGGCTCCTCACGTCTGGGGGCGCGCGCCGGCGCCGCGAGCGTGGGCAGAACGGCCGGCTCCTCGCGTCTGGGGGCGCGCAGCGCGCATGGCCCGCAGCGCCGATCAGCTGATCCGGGACGCGGCGCGGTCGCTGGCGGCCGTGCGCGTCGGGAACCCGCGCTTCGAGGCCGAGCTCCTGCTCGCCCACGCCCTGCGCCGCCCGCGGATCTTCCTCTTCACCCACCCCGAGTACGCGCCGGCCGGCGCCGAGAGATCCCGCTTCGACGAGCTCCTCGGGCGCCGCCTCTCGGGCGAGCCGCTGCAGTACGTCCTCGGCACGGCGCAGTTCCGCGAGCTGACGCTCAAGGTCGAGCCGGGCGTGCTCATCCCCCGCTCGGAGACCGAGCTGCTCGTCGATATCGCCTGGAGGGCGCTCCTGCGGCGCAGGCCGGACCAGGGGGCGGCGGCACCCTCGAGCCCCGACGCCCGGCGCGGCGGCTGGTCCGGCCCTCGGCCCGAAGCCCGGCACGACGCGCCCTCGACGCCGCGCCCCTGGGTGATCGACGTCGGCGTGGGCTCGGGGGCGATCCTGCTCGGCCTGCTCTACGAGTCGGCGCAGGCGCTGACGCCCGATCCGTCGCCCTGCTGGTTCCGCCCGCTGGGCATCGACGTGTCGCCCGTCGCGCTGCGGCTCACCGCCGAGAACGCGCGGCTCAACGGCCTGCCGCGCCCGCACCTCGCCTGCGGCGATCTCCTCGCCCCGGTCGACCCCGAACGCCCGGTGGCGGCGATCGTCAGCAACCCTCCCTACATCGCCACGGGCGAGATGCCGGAGCTGCCGCCCGAGATCCGCGAGCACGAGCCGCCCGTCGCGCTGCACGGCGGCCCGGACGGGCTGGCGGTAATCCGCGAGCTGCTCGATCAGGCCCTCGGCTTCGTCGCCCGCGGCACCCTGCTCTGCATCGAGATCGGCGCGACGCAGGAAGAGGCCGTCTCCCGGGAACTCACCCGGTGCGGGCTGCGCGGCATCGCCGAGATCCACCCCGACCTGGCCGGCCGGCCCCGCGTCGTCTGCGTCGACCCCGGGCGCGGGGGGCGGTAGCGCCGCCGGCGCGGCGCCCTCCGGCCGCCCTTCGCCCGCGGCGCCCCGGCATGCCGCGCCGGAGCCCGCCGCGCCGTCACGTGCCGCTGGATGGCCCGGCGCGTCCCGGCCCGCGGCGCCCCGGCATGCCGCGCCGTGACCTGCCGCTGGATGGCCCGGCGCGCGTCTGCTACGCTGCGCCGGCGCATCCGCGCGCGACACGAGAAGGACCCGGCATGGACGAGATCATCGTGGAGGGGGGCACGCCCCTGCGGGGCGAGGTCGTCATCGGCGGCGCCAAGAACGCGGTGCTGCCCATGATGGCCGCCTGCCTGCTCGTCCCGGGGCCGGTGCGCATCCGCAACGTCCCTCGCCTGCGCGATGTCGCCACCTTCCTCGACCTGCTCCACGCCCTGGGCGTGCGCGGCGGCTACGAGAACCACAGCCTCGTCCTCGACGCCTCGCGCGTCGCCTCCTGCGAGGCGCCATACGCCCACGTGAAGAAGATGCGCGCCTCGATCTACGTCCTCGGACCACTGCTGGCGCGGCTCGGGCAGGCGCGCGTCTCGATGCCGGGCGGCTGCGCCTGGGGACCGCGGCCGGTGAATCTGCACCAGGACGCGATGCAGGCCCTCGGCGCCCAACTGGCTCTCGAGCACGGCTACATCGTCGCCCGCGCCGACCGGCTGCGCGGGGCGAAGATCGTCTTCGACGTCTGCAGCGTCGGCGCGACGGGCAACGCGATGATGGCCGCGGCGCTGGCCGAAGGCACGACCGAGATCGAGAATGCCGCCGCCGAGCCGGAGATCGCCGCGCTGGCCGAGTTCCTCAACGGCCTCGGCGCGCGCATCCGCGGAGCGGGGGGCAAGACGATCACGATCGAGGGCGTCACCGCGCTCCAGCAGGCCGAGCCCTTCGTCAACATCCCCGATCGCATCGAGGCGGGGACCTTCCTCGTCGCCGGCGCGATCACCGGCGGGGATGTCGTCGCCCGCGGCGTGCGCCCCGATCACCTGGCGATGGTCCTCTCGCGCCTCGAGCGCATGGGTTGCGAGCTGACGACGGGCGCCGACAGCGTCCGCGTCCGCGTCGGGAAGGGGGGCCTGCAGGGCACGGCCATCGTCACCGAGCCCTATCCCGGCTTCCCGACGGACTTGCAGGCGCAGTTCATGGCGCTGCTCTGCCTCGCCCGGGGCACGGGCGTGATCACGGAGACGATCTACCCTGATCGCTTCACCCACGTGCCCGAGTTGCGGCGCCTGGGGGCGGAGATCACGCTCTCCGGCAATGTCGCCACCGTGACCGGGGTGGAGCGGCTCCAGGGCGCCTCGGTCATGTCCACCGACATCCGCGCCAGCTCGGCGCTCATCCTGGGGGGACTGGCGGCGGCGGGCTGGACGCGCGTGTCGCGCGTCTATCACATCGATCGCGGCTACGAGCGGATCGAGGAGAAGCTGCAGGGCCTGGGCGCGCGCATCCGCCGCGTCCGGGAGGGAGAGACGTAGCGCTCCGCCGCCGGGCGGAGCGTCGCGGGCGACGAGCTCGGGCGCCGGCGCGCGGCAGGCGCCCCCCGGCGCGCGGCAGGCGCTCCCGGCGAGCGCGGCAGGCGCCCCGGCGCGCGGCAGGCGCCCCCGGCGCGCGGCAGGCGGAGAGAGGCAGATCCCATGACCGACGCGACGCCGCAGCTTCCGCAGGGAGCGCCTCCCGCAGCGCGTTCCGCGGCCGAGGGGGCGGGGGAGACGCGGCCAGCGGCCGGGGGGCCGACGGAGACGCGTGCGCCCCGGCATCCGCTGATCGTCGGCACCGCGGGCCACATCGACCATGGCAAGACCGCGCTGATCAAGCTCCTGACCGGCATCGACACCGACCGGCTCAAGGAGGAGAAGCAGCGCGGCATCACGATCGAGCTCGGCTTCGCCTCGCTGACGCTGCCCTCCGGACAGCGCCTGGGCGTGGTCGACGTGCCCGGTCACGAGCGCTTCGTCCACCACATGCTGGCCGGAGCCGGCGGCATCGATCTCATCCTGCTCGTCGTCGCCGGCGACGAGGGCATCATGCCGCAGACGCGCGAGCACCTCGACATCGTCGAGCTGCTCGGCGTCGAGCAGGGCGTCGTCGCGCTGACCAAGACCGACATGGTCGACGCCGAGTTCCTCGAGTTGGTGCGCGAGGACGTGCGCGAGTACCTGCGGGGGACCGCGCTGAAGGACGCGCCCCTCGTCGGCGTGTCGGCCGTGACCGGCGCGGGCAAGGACGACCTGCTCGCCGAGCTTGATCGCCTGGCCCTGCCGCTGCGCCACCGCGACCGGGGCCACCTGCGGCGCCTGCCCGTCGATCGCGTCTTCACCATGGAGGGCTTCGGCACCGTCGTCACCGGCACGCTCTGGGCGGGGCAGCTGCGCGTCGGCGATCCGGTGCGCCTGCTGCCCTCGGGCATCGAGACGCGCATCCGCGCCCTCCAGGTCCACAACGAGGCGGTCGCTGAGGCGCTGGCCGGCCAGCGCGTGGCGGTGCTGCTCCACGCCGTCGCCAAGACGGCCGTCGAGCGCGGCGAGTGGCTGCTGGCCGGCGGAGAGGGCGAGGCGACCACGCTCGTCGACGCCCGGGTGCGCCTGCTGCGTTCGGCGGCGAAGCCGCTCGAGAGCGGCACGCGGACGCGCTTCCACCTGGGCGCGGCCGAGCTGCTGGGGCGGGTGATCCTGCTGGAGACCGAGGAGCTGGCCCCGGGCGAGGAGGGCTGGGCGCAAGTGCGCCTGGAGGCCCCGGTGCTCGCCGAGCGCGGGGACCGCTTCGTGCTACGCAGCTATTCGCCGATCGTGACCGTCGCCGGAGGCACGGTCGTGACCGCGGGCGTCGGCAAGCGCCGGCGCTTCCGCGGGGAGGACATCGAGGCGCTGCGCCAGGCGGAGAAGGGCGCGCCCGAGGAGCGCGTGAGGGCGGTCCTGGCGCGCCGCGCGGAGCTGGGGGCCGAGCGCGAGCTCCTGGCGCGCGAGAGCGGCTGCACGGCCTCCGAGGTCGGCGCCGCGCTGGAGGCGCTGACGGCCGCGGGC
>VGIY01000203.1 GCA_016867695.1 Candidatus Eiseniibacteriota bacterium
GGCGCTGTTGCTGGACTTGTGCGCCGTACCCAAGACGCTCTATCGTTGACCGGCTTCAAGAGGCCGGGAAACTCGGACAGACGCCTGCGGCGGAGTGCGGAATGTAGGCTGCATCCGCCCCTGCCGCTCCTTCCCGGGCAATCCGCTCAACTTCATCCGCCGCGGCCCCGGCGGCGCGATCGAGGAGCCGGAGGTCGACGTCGTCATCTTCCGCCAGAACACCGAAGGGCTCTATGTGGGGGTCGAGTGGACGAACCCGCCCGAGGTCGTGCGCAGCGCCCTGGCGACGCACAAGCAGTTCAAGCCCTACCAGAGCGTGCCTCCCGAGGACCTCGCCGTCTCCTGCCGTATCTTCACGCGGCGGGCCTGCGAGCGCATCGTCCGCGCCGCTTTCGAGCATGCCCGGCGTTTCGGCTACAAGTCGGTGACCGTCTGCGAGAAGCCGAACGTCATCCGCGAGACCTCGGGGATGATGCTCGAGATGGGGCGCACCGTGCAGAAGGAGTTCCCCGGGATCCAGCTCTGGGACACGAACATCGACGCCCAGATGATGTGGCTGACCAAGAATCCGGAGGACTACGGGGTCATCGTGGCCGGCAACATGTTCGGCGACATCGTCTCCGACGGCTTCGCCGGACTGGTCGGCGGCCTCGGCTTCGCCTGCAGCGCCAACCTGGGCGAAACCTGCGCCGTCTTCGAGCCGACCCACGGCTCGGCGCCCAAGTACGAGCGGCTCTCGCCGTCGATCGTCAACCCCATCGCCATGATCCTCTCCGCCTGCGTGATGCTCGATCGCCTGGGGGAGAAGGAACGGGCCGAGAGCATCCGCGGGGCGGTCGCCGCGGTCGTGGCCGAGGGCCGGGTGTGCACCTACGACATGCTCAAGCTGCCCGGCGGGCCCGACGCGATCGGACGCGGGGCGGCCTCGACGCAGCAGATGACCGACGCCATCCTGGCGAAGCTGTAGGGAAGAGCGGCGACCGGTGCCCGATAGCCTCGGCGGGCGAGCGGACGCCGGGGAGAGTCGGCGCGGGAGCGGGAGGGAAGCACATGATCACGAAGCAGGAGATCGAGAAGCTCTTCGCCGCGCAGCTGGCGAAGATCAAGGATGCCCGGCTGCGCGAGCAGACGGTGGAGGTTTGGGTCGAGGGCTGCCGCCGGGGCGGCTGGCAGAGCGTGGAGCAGTTGACGGCCATGCCCTTCACGCTGCTGACGCCCGCCCGAGGCGTGAACTTCATCGAGCACACGATCGCCGTGACCGAGGGGGCCCTGGCGCTGGCCCGGGCGCAGGCCGACGCCTACCGCGCCCTGCCCTACGCGATCGACGAGGACCGGCTGATCGCCGGCGGGCTGCTGCACGACGTCGGCAAGCTGCTCGAGATCGAGCCCGACGGTTCCGGGGGCTACCGCAAGACGCGCAGCGGCCGATGCGCGCGCCACCCGATCTCCGGGGCGATCCTGGTCGGCGCGGCGGGGCTGCCCGACGAACTGGTCAACGTCGTCGCCTGTCACGCCAAGGAGGGCGACGGGCGGCCGCAGGTGATCGAAACGGTCCTCATCCACCAGGCCGACTTCGCCACCTTCGATCCGTTGGTCATGCTGGAGAAGGGCACGCTCATCCAATAGGCGCGGGCGGCGGCGGAGGCGCCCGCGGCCGGCGCGGGTCCGCCCCCGCCGCGCCCCCCGGGGAGGGGAACGCATGGGTCGGACGATGATCGAGAAGGTCCTCGGCGCCCACGCCGGGCGGGCGGCATCGCCGGGGGACATCGTCGATGTGCGCATCGACGTCCGCGTGGCGCGGGACTTCGGCGGCGCCAACGTGGTCCAGAACATCAGGGACAGCGGGCTGGGGATCGACGACCCGGCGCGCACCTTCTTCACCTTCGACTGCAATCCGGGCGGATCGGATCAGAAGTACGCGACGAATCAGCAGATCTGCCGCATCTTCGCCCGGGAGCGGGGCATCGGCGTCTTCGACATCGACCGGGGCATCGGCACGCACCTGGCGATCGACGAGGGGCTGGTCGTGCCGGGGGAGACCTTCGTCTCGACCGACTCCCACGCCAACATCCTCGGCGCGATCGGCGCCTTCGGACAGGGCATGGGCGACCTCGACATCGCCCACGCCTTCGCCCACGGGCGCGTCTGGTTCAAGGTGCCGCCGACGGTGAAGGTGATCCTGCGGGGCGAGCCGTCGCCCCGGGCGCACGCCAAGGATCTGACCCTCGCCTGCCTGCGCCGGCTGGGCGCCAACGGGCTGCTCGGTTTCGCCGCCGAGTTCACCGGCGAGGCGGTCGCAGGGCTCGACCTCGCCGGGCGGATCACGATGGCCTCGATGGCCACCGAGATGGGCGGGATCATCGCCCTCTTCACGCCGAACGAGGAGGTGCTCGAGTACTGCTCCAGTGCGGCCGGCCGGCCGGTGGCGCCGGTGGCCGCCGACTCGGACGCGCACTACGAGGCGGAGATCGAGATCGACGTCGAGGGCCTGGAGCCGATGATCTCCCGGCCGGGCAAGCCGGAGGATGTCGTCCCGGTCGCCGAGGTCGCCGGGCGCAAGATCGGCTCTTCCTTCATCGGCTCCTGCACCGATGGGCGCTACGAGGACCTGCAGGTCGCGGCCGACATCCTGCGCGGCCGCACGATCGCCCCCGGCGTGCTGCTCAAGATCGTCCCGGCCACGGACCGGATCTGGCGCCGCTGCCTCGACGAGGGGCTCCTGGCGGTCTTCAAGGACGCGGGCGCGCTGGTCGGCAACGCCGGCTGCGCGGGCTGCGCGGCGGGGCAGATCGGGCAGAACGGGCCCGGTGAGGTGACGGTCAGCACCGGCAACCGCAACTACCCGGGCAAGCAGGGGCGCGGCGAGGTCTACCTTTGCTCGCCCGCGGTCGCCGCCGCATCGGCGCTGGCCGGCGTGATCGCGACCCCCGAGTCGATGCCCGCGCGGCCCGTGCTCTTCGAGATCGGAGGGGGGGGTGCCGCGGGGGCCGACCCGGAGCGGGCGGCGGGGGAAGGCGGACCGAAGCGGGGGCAGGGCGCGGGGGCGGCGCCCGCGGGGGACGCGGGCGGGAGCCCGGAGGCGGGCCCGGTCCGGCCCACGCGGCTCCGCGGCCGCGTCTGGGTGATCCCCGAGGACAACATCGACACCGACATGATCTACCACAACCGGCACCTGGCGGTGACCGACATCCGGGAGATGGGCCAGTACGCCTTCGGCAACCTGAAGGGCCGGGAAGGGTTCGCCGCGCAGGCGAAGGCGGGCGACATCGTCGTCGTCGGCAAGAACTTCGGCTGCGGCTCCTCGCGCCAGCAGGCGGTCGACTGCTTCGTCAGCCTGGGGACGGCGCTCGTCGTCGCCGAGTCGTTCGGCGCGATCTACGAGCGCAACGCGATCAACCAGGGCTTCCCGATCATGACCGCCGACCTGGCCCGCTCGGGGCTCGCCGACGGCGACGAGATCGAGGTCGACCTGACGACGGGCCGGATCGCGCTGCCGTCGGGGGGCACGGCCGAGGGCCGGCCCTTCGCCGACGTGCAGCTCGAGATCTACCGGCGCGGGGGGCTGCTGCAGAAGGTCTAGGCGCGCCGCCGGGCGCACGCGCGGGCGCGGGGGCCGGAAGGCCCGCCCGCGGGGGGCCGATCCACCGGGCGTCGCGGCGGCGCGGCGCCCGCGGAGCCGCGCCGGGACGACATACAGGAGGCGAAACGGCTATGGGCATGACATTCGCGGAGAAGATCCTGGCCCGGCGCTCGGGCCAGGACCGGGTGGTGCCTGGGCAGATCGTCATCGTCCGGCCCGATCACCTGCTCACCCACGACAACACCGCGGCGATCATCGGCAAGATCGACGCCGACCTCGCCCGCCACGGCCTGGTCGACCCCTCCCTGCCGGTGATCGTCCTCGACCACGTCGTGCCGGCGGCCAACGAGAAGACCGCCGCCGGACACAAGAAGGTGCGCGAGTTCGTCCGGCGCTTCAAGCTGCCCCACTTCTACGACGCCGGAGTCGGCATCTGCCACCAGGTCGTCGTCGAGAAGGGGCATGCCCTGCCGGGGCGGATCCTGGTCGGCAGCGACTCGCACACCTGCTCCTACGGCGCCGTGGGCGCCTTCGCCACCGGGATCGACCGCACCGAGGCCGCCGCCCTGCTGCTGCGCGGCGAGCTCTGGCTGCGCGTGCCGGAGACGATCAGGATCACGCTGAGGGGCGAGTTGGGGCGCCGGGTGGCGGCCAAGGATCTGGTCCTGAAGATCATCGGCGACATCGGCGCCGACGGGGCGAACTACGCCGCGGTCGAGTTCCACGGCGACCTCGCCGCGCTCGACTTCGACGACCGCTTCACGATCGCCAACATGGGCGTCGAGATGGGCGCCAAGATCGCCGTCTTCCCGGTCGACGCGGTGACCCGCGGGTTCCTCGAGGGCATCGGCGCCGGCGAGGAGCGCTACGAGCCGGTCTGGGCCGACGCGGACGCCCGCTACGCGCGCGAGATCGAGGTCGACCTGGGCGCGCTCGAGCCGCTGGTCGCCGTGGCGCACACGGTGGACAACGTCAAGACGGTCCGCGAGACGGCGGGGATCGAGTTCGAC
This sequence comes from Candidatus Eiseniibacteriota bacterium, assembly GCA_016867695.1. Classification (GTDB taxonomy): domain Bacteria; phylum Eisenbacteria; class RBG-16-71-46; order CAIMUX01; family WJJG01; genus VGIY01. Next base: position 4,591 of record VGIY01000203.1, read on the forward strand.
CAGTTCCTGATCGGCACCTGCACGAACGGGAGGCTGAGCGACCTGGAAGTCGCCGCCGAGATCCTGGACGGGCGCGCGGTCGCTCCGGGCGCCCGCCTGCTCGTGCTGCCCGCCTCCCGCGAGGTGCTCGACGCGGCCCTCGAGAGGGGGCTCGTGCGCAGGCTCGTCGCCGCCGGCGCGATCCTGCTGCCGCCCGGCTGCGGGCCCTGCCTGGGCGCGCACATGGGCGTGCTGGCGCCGGGCGAGAGATGCCTGAGCACCGCGAACCGCAACTTCAAGGGCCGCATGGGCTGCAAGGAGGCGGAGATCTACCTGGCCAGCGCCGAGACGGTCGCCGCTTCCGCCGCGGCCGGACGGCTCGTGGATCCGCGCGAGTAGGCAGGGGTCGGCGGCGGCCGCCCGGCTCAGCCGGCAGCGGCCGGCCGCCGCGCGGGAGGCCCGCGGCGCCCGAAGCGGGGCCGTGCGCGGGGGTCGGTCGCGCCCTGCGGCGGGGCGCGCGAGGGATCGGGAGGGAGACGATGAAGGTCTGGAAGTACGGC
>VGIY01000204.1 GCA_016867695.1 Candidatus Eiseniibacteriota bacterium
TGCATACTCTCATGGTCGAGAGGGCGAGAGGATGAACAAGCCGACGCCGGAGGAGCTGGAACTGCTGCACGACCAGCTCTGCAGCGCGCTCAACGATCGGACGCGGATCGCGATCCTCTACGAGCTTGCCGGCGGGTCCCGCCACGTGAGCGGCCTGGCCGCCGCGCTGGGGATCCCGCAGGCGACCGTGTCGCGGCACCTGCGGGTGCTGCGCGAGGGCGGCATCGTCAGCGCCGCGCGCGAGGCCAATCGTGTCCTTTGCGGGCTGCAGGATCGGCGCATCCTCACGGTCCTCGACATGATGCGCGAGATCCTCGCCGCCTCGATCCACCGCCGCAGCGAGGCGGGGGCGAGGATCCGCTCGGCGCGGACGAGGGTCGGGCGGGGCCGCCGGAGCAGTGGCGGCTAGCCTCTCCCCGATCTGAGCCGCACGCGGCGGGGGCTGGAGGAGACGGGGGCGCCGGCGGCGGCGCCCGGGAGCCGGAGTCCCGGCGGACGCCGGCCGCACGGGAGGGGAGGGTAGCCGATGAACCAGAGCGTCGAGGCCCAGCTGACCGAGTTGCGCGAGAAGATCGCGGCGATGCCGCCGGGGCCGCAGCCGAAGCTCTCGCTGATCGTCTTCTCGGGGGAGCTCGACAAGCTGATCGCGGCGATGATCATCGCCACCGGCGCGGTGGCGATGGGCATGCAGGTCGTGCTCTTCTTCACCTTCTGGGGGACGGCGGCGCTGCGCGACCCGAAGGTGAACGCCGGCGGCAAGGACTTCATGGCGACGATGTTCGGCTGGATGCTGCCCAAGGGGCGCAACCAGCTGAAGCTCTCCAAGATGCACATGGCGGGCATGGGCACGGCGATGCTCAAGGGGTTGATGCGCAAGAAGAACGCCCCCTCGCTCGATCAGCTCTTCGAGATCGCCGGCCAGCTCGGCGTGCAGATCAAGGTCTGCGAGATGTCCATGGATCTCATGGGCTTCAGGCGCGAGGAGATCATCGCCTACCCGCACCTCGACTACTGCGGTGTGGCGACCTTCCTGGCCGAGGCGCGCGAGTCCCAGGTCCAGCTGTTCATCTAGGAGGACCCCGCCGCCGCGGCCCGCGCCGGGCCGCGGGCGGGCGGAGGGGCCCGAGGCTTCCGGCGGGGGCCGGGGCGAAACACGCCTGCCGGGGGGGCGCGGCCTGCGCCGCCCGCCGGGCGCGAGAGGAAGGAGAGGCACTCGATGGCGGATCACGAAGCGGTCAAGGTTCTCGATCTCAAGGGGCTGCCCTGCCCGATGCCGGTGGTCAAGATGAGCCAGGAGATCGGCTCGGTGAAGGTCGGGGAAGTGATCGAGGTTCACACCACGGATCCCGGATCGCTTTCCGACTTCCCCGCCTGGGCGAAGTCGTCGGGCAACCAGGTGCTCGAGTCGCAGCAGGACGGCGGCGTCATCCGCATCTTCGTCAAGCGGCTGAAGTAGCCGGCGACGCCAACGGCGTCCGCGCGGCGGAGCGGGAGGTGCGGATGGCGGACACGATCTACTTCCTGATCCTGGTGCCGATGGTCTACCTGGCGGCGGCGGTCTTCGTCGTCGGGATCGTCGGCCGCGTGGCGCGGATCCTCGCCTCTCCGCCGCACGGCTCCACGCTGCGCATCTTCCCGGCACGCCGGGCGAGCGGCCTGCGGGCGCTGGCCGACACCTTCCTCATGCCCCAGGCGCGCAAGCACACGCCGGTCTTCTGGGTGTTCCTGATGCTCTTCCACCTGGCGTTCCTGCTGCTCATCCTCGGGCACCTCGATCTCATCCCGGGCGTCGGCCTCATGCCGGCCGACTCGCCGCACATGCTCGGCGGGGGCGCGGTCGGGGTGGCGGTGACGCTGGCGATCCTCTACTTCCTGCTGCGGCGCATGCAGGGCCCGGTGCGCGAGATCTCCACCCTTGGCGACTACCTGCTGCTGCTGCTCCTGCTCTTCCTGGCGCTGACCGGCGGCATGATCAGCTGGGCAAACTCCTGGAACCAGGCCAACGGGGGCTTCGTCATCAGCAAGCAGGACTTCGGCGCCTACCTGGCCAGCCTGCTGCGCTTCGACTTCGCCAGCCCGCGCGACCTGCTGCCCGGATCGCACTACATCGTCGTCGTCATTCACGTCTTCCTGGCCAACCTCTTCCTGATGGTCTTCCCCTTCACCAAGATCATCCACACCTTCTTCGCCATGCCGCTCAACCGGCTGAGGAGGGGCTGATGGAAGCCGCGCTCCAGGAGAAGCTCAAGGGGCTGATGGCCTCGAAGCTGAGCCGCGAGATGCGGCTCTACCTCGACACCTGCGCGCGCTGCGGCATCTGCATCGAGGCCTGCCACGCCTACGCCTCGATGCCCGAGACGCGCTACACGGCGGTCGCCCGGGCCGAGACGATCCGCAGGCTCTTCCGGCGCTACTTCAAGGCCGAGGGGCGGCTCCTGCCGGGGCTCGGGGAGACGATCGAGCTCGACGACGCGGCGCTGGAGAAGGTCCACGAGACCGCCTACACCTGCACGGGCTGCCGGCGGTGCATGACCTACTGCCCGTTCGGCATCGACACGCAGATGATCCAGGGCATCGCCAAGCTGCTGCTGATCGGGGCGGACCGCGAGCCGAAGCTGCTGACGATGCTGGCCGACATGTCCATCGCCAAGGGCGAGACGATCCGGGACACCAAGGGCGCCTTCGAGCAGGCGGTGCGCAACCTCGAGGCCGAGGTCATCGAGAAGTGGCGCGGCGAGGCGGGCCGCGAGGCGATCCCGGTCGGGGTGAAGGGCGCCGACGTGCTCTACGTCGCCCTGGCGGGCAAGCACTCGATCATCCCGGCGGCGGCGATCATGAACGCGGCGGGCGAGAAGTGGTCCTTGAGCTACTTCGAGGCGGTCAACTTCGGCGCCTTCGTGGGGAACCCGGAGAAGACGCGCGAGATCTCGCGGCGCATCATCGATGAAGCGACCGAGCTGGGCGTGCGCGAGGTGGCCATCTGCGAGTGCGGCACCGCCTACCGGGTGATGAAGCACCAGACCGGCCGGCACCCCTTCGAGGTGATCAGTTTCGTCGACCTGATGGAGCGCTACTTGCGCGACGGGCGCATCCGCGTCGACCGGGCGAAGCTGGACGGCAGCCGGGTGACCTACCACGACCCCTGCCAGATGGCCCGTAACGGCGGGGTGATTGAGGAGCCGCGCCGCGTGCTGCGCGAACTGGCCGGGGACTTCGTCGAGATGCGCCCCAACCGCGGCGAGAACTGGTGCTGCGGCGGGGGCGGCGGACTGGTGGCGATGGGCGAGAAGGACTTCCGCATGAAGTCGGCGCGGGTCAAGGCCGAACAGGTGCGGGCCACCGGGGCGACGGTGCTCGCGACCGCCTGCGAGAACTGCCACACGCAGCTCTCCGACCTGAACGAGCACTACGGGATGGGCGTGCGCGTGGCCTTCCTGTCGCAGCTCGTCGCCGATGCGCTGGTGCAGGCGTGAGTCGAGGCGCGGTGAGGCGAGGATGGGGAGGCGTCCGGCTGCCGACCCGGCGGGCCGGCCGGGATGCGGTCCGGTGCCCGCCGCGCGGCCCATCCGCCTGGATCCGGCCGCCCGATCGCCCACGGTCATTATCCCCAAGGGGTGAGAATGCCCGTGAGTTAATTTGACTGGGGGTGAAATCTCCCGTACCCTTCCGCGCATGAGACCCAGAAGCCGATACCTCGCCGCCCAGGTGCGGAAGGATCTGAAGACCAAGATGGTCTTCGTCGCCGGGCCGCGGCAGGTGGGAAAGACCACCATGGCCAGGAGCCTCCCCGGCGCCGCCGCGGGCTACCTCAACTGGGACGTGGCCGAGCATCGGGAGAGGATCCTCAGGCGCGAGCTGCCCCCGGGGAACCTCTGGATCTTCGACGAGATCCACAAGTACCGGAACTGGCGGGGCTACCTCAAGGGGCTCTTCGACGGCCGTTCCGCGAACCGGCGCATCATGGTCACCGGGAGCGCGCGTCTCGACCTCTACCGGCGGGGGGGCGACTCGCTTCAGGGCCGCTACCATCTCCTCCGGCTCCACCCGCTCTCCGCCAAGGAACTCGGCCTGCGAGGATCGGCCGAGCTCCGCGACCTGATGGTCCTTGGGGGATTCCCCGAGCCGTACTTCGGTGGATCCGCAACGGGTGCCCGGCGTTGGTCCCGCGAGTACCGTAATCTCCTGATCCGCGAGGAAGTCGCCGGTCTGGAGCGGATCCACGATCTGGGGACGCTGGAAGCCCTCGTCCTGCGCCTACCGGAACTCGTCGGCTCGCCCTTGTCCCTGAACGCGCTGAAGGAGGATCTCCAGGTGAGCCACAAGACGGTGGCCCGCTGGATGGAGGTGCTCGAACGGCTATACGCCGTATTCCGGATTCCCCCATTCGGCGCTCCTCGCATCCGGGCGATCAGGAAGGCGCAGAAGCACTACCACTTCGATTGGTCCCTGGTCGGCGAGGATCCGCAGCGCTTCGAGAACCTCGTCGCCGCCCACCTGCTGAAGTGGGTGCACTTCGAGCAGGACACACGGGGGCGCGATCTCGAACTGCGCTACTTCCGCGACACGGACGGCCGCGAGGTCGACTTCGTCGTCGTCGAGCGGCGCCAGCCGCTGCTCTTCGTCGAGTGCAAGTGGAGCGATCAGCCGATCGACAAGGGCATCCGCTACCTCAAGGCGCGCTTCCCGGCGACCGAGTCCTGGCAGGTGAGCGCCACGGGCACGAAGGACTACCGGACCCCGGAGGGAATCCGCGTGGCCCCGGCGGTGGCGCTGCTCGACGGGCTGGTGTGATTCCGCCTCGGCCCGCGAGGACCGTCAAGCCCTGACCCGCAGCAGCCGCGCGCCGAGGGCGAGGAAGACCGCCGCGTAGCCGAGCAGCACGCCACAGGGCAGCAGGACCGCCTGCCAGCCCGCCCCGTACGAGATCAGCGCGTGCAGCCCGTCCAGCGCCCAGGCGGCCGGCGACGCGTGCCCGGCGGTGCGCATCCACTGCGGCACGACCTCGAGCGGCCACCAGCAGCCGCCGATCGCGCCGAGGAAGAGGGACACGACCAGCGTCGTGGCGTTGGCCTGTTCCGGTCTGCGCAGCACCGCCCCCCAGAAGAGGGC
>VGIY01000205.1 GCA_016867695.1 Candidatus Eiseniibacteriota bacterium
TGCTCGCGGTGCAGATCGGCGTCCAGCTCCTGGTGACCTTCCTGCTCGTGGGCGCGGCGACGCGGCTGTTCCTCTGGAGAATGGAGGCGAATCGATGAGGGGGGTGTTGCTGCTCGTTCCCCTGGCCCTCCTGGCGGCTTCCTGCGGCACGGACCGAGAGGCGGGACGGCGCCATCGAGCGGAGCGGGAGATCTGGCGGGCGGACTGGGAGTACCAGAGCCTGTCGCTCCGGCCCGAGGCCGTTTCCGAGGAGCGCTGGACCGACCTGGCCGGCCGCTACGAGTCGATCGCCGAGCGGTACGCGGGCACGCCCGATCCGGGGACGCCCGGCACGATCCGCGCGGATGTCCAGACGATCGCCGCGCGCGCCCTCTTCGCCGCCGCCCGGATCCACGGCGCGCTGCGCGACTCGAATCGCGTGGAGATCCTCTACGAGAAGATGGCCGGCCGCTTCGGCCATCTCCCCGATGTGGCCGCCGAGGTAGCGCTCGTCCGCGGCCGGATCGCCGAAGGGCGGGGGGATCGCCTCGCCGCCGCCGAGCTGTACGAGAGCGCCGCCGATCGCGTGGAGCCGCGAGCGGGCGTCGCCGGGGCGGCGGGCGTCGTCCTCGACCTGCCGCTGCGGGCGGCCCGCATGCGCGCCGCCGAGGCGGGCGAAGGGCAGCGCGAGGCGGCCTACCGGACGGCGCGGGCCTACTACCGGCGCCACGCGGCGGGCCCTCCCGGAGACGCGGTGCAGGTCGACGCCCAGGTGCGGCTGGCCGAACTCGCCGCCGACCTGGGCGAGTGGGACGAGGCGACCTCGGCGCTCCACCGGCTTGAGGCGCAGCTGCGCGGGCTGGATGAACCGCCGCGCCATCCCTGCGAGGCGCGCTTCGCCGTCTACGGCGTGCAGAACCGCGCGGGGCTGAGTCTCGACCTCACCCGCCAGACGCTGATCGGCCTGCTCGAGGACTACCCCGACTGCCCGCTCGCCGGCCAGGTCCTGCTGGCGCTGGCGAGCAACGCGAGCCGCCGCGGTCGCGTGGACGAGGCCCTGCAGCACCTCGACCGGATCGCCGCCGAGCCGCGGGGGGATGTCGAGGCCGGCTCGCAGGCGCTGCTCGCCCGCGCCCGGCTGCTGGATCGCCACGGGAGGTGGCCCGAGGCGCTGGAGTCGCTGCGCATGCTGCCGATCCGCTTCCCGCTCAGCACGGCCGCGCTCCAGGCGCCGCTCGAGATCGTGCTCCACCACGCGCGGGAGGACGATGAAGAGGCGGCCAGGGCGGCGCTGGCGCAGGCCGAGCGGGACTATCGGGACTTCCTGGCCCGCTATCCTCCGGGGCCCCTGGCGCTCATCGCCCGGGAACACCTGGCGCAGACGCTCGCGCTGAGCGGCGAGCACGACGAGGCCCTTGACGAGATGGTCCGCCTGGGCGAAGAGCTCTCCGGTTCATCCAAGGGGGCCTCGCTCCTGCTGGCGGCGGCGCGGATGGCCTATGAAGACCTGGCCGACACCGCGCGGGCGGCGGCCATCCTGGAGCGCGTCGGCGACGCCTACGGGCAGACGAGCGTCGGGCGCTGGGCGACAGGGGAGGCGACTCGGATGAGGGGCACGATGGCGCCATGACCCTGCAGCAGTTCATACTCCTCGCCGCCATCCTGGCCGCGTTCATCCCGGTGGCGGCGGTGCTCCTGAGAGGGAGCCCCGGCCGGATCGCGCTCCTGGCGACGCTGGCGGCGGCCGCGACCGTCGCCTTCCACCTGGCGGCGCTGCTGCGCCTGCTCCAGATCGGGCCGGCGACGCTTCCCGGACCCTGGGTCCACGTCCTGGCCGCCTCGGCCGTGCCGATGCTGCTCGCCGGCCACCTGCTCTCGCTCGTCTTCGGGCGCGATCGTCCGGCGGAGTCCATCCGCGGGTCGCGGCGGATCCTCTTCCTGCTGGCCCTCCTCGGCGCGGGATTCCTGGTCCTGCTGCGCCACCCCTCCGCCCTGATCAGCGGCTACGACTGGGCGGACGGGCGCGGGACGATCCATCTCGGGTTCGCCGGCAAGGCCTATGTCAGCTACCTGCTGATCGGCATCGTCCTGATCGGCCAGAACCTGGAGCGCACCTACAGGGCGGCCGCCGCGGAAGCGCGCTACCGGCTTCGCCTGGCGCTGCTCGGTCTCTTCGCCTTCCTCGGCTTCTGCACCTTCGTGCTCGCCACCGGGCTGCTCTACTCGTCGATCGGGCTGGGCAAGCTCGTCGCCGCGGCGCTGCCGATCGCCTTCGCCGGCGTCGCCGTCGCCCACGGCCACCTGCGCAGCCGGATCAGCGACGTCGGCGCCCCGGTCTCGCGCAGCGTCGTCTACACGTCGTTCACCGCGCTCGCGGCGGGCCTCTTCGTCCTCTCGATCGGCATCGCCGCCCAGGTGGCGCCGCTGACCGACTGGTCCCCCGACGAGATCCTGGTCGTCGCCTTCGGCTTCCTGGCGGTGCTGGTGATCGTCCTGCTCCTCTTCTCCAACGGCTTCCAGCGCATGGTGCGCCGCTACATCGACCGCAACTTCTACGTCAATCGCTACGACTACAAGACCCAGTGGTCCCGGCTCACCGAGTCGCTGGAGGGCGTCACTGACGAGGAGCTCCTCCTGAAGCGCGTGACGGCCCTCCTGGGCGATGTCTTCGCCGCCGATGGGGTGACCCTCGCTCTGCGCCACGACGCCACCGCGACCCTGCGTCCCGTCCTGGGCAGGGGCGCGGGCGGCGGCGAGGCGCTGGCCTCCGATTCGCCCCTGGTCCGGCAGCTGACCCGCGAGCGCAAGTCGCTGCTGCTCGACCGCAAGCCGGACGACTTCGCCTACATCCCGATCTACGCCGAGGACCACCGCTGGCTCGACGCGACGGCAAGCCGGGTCGTCGGCCCGCTCCTCAGCGGCGGGGCGCTGATCGGCACGATCGGCCTGGAGCGCCGGGACGCGGGGGATCCGCTGACCTACGAGGATGTGGCTCTCCTCGACAGCGTCTGCGCGCACGTCGCCTCGACGCTCCAGTCGCTGCGGCTCGGCCGCGAGCTGGCCGAGGCGCGGGAGCCGGAGCTGATCTCCCGCTGGAGCAGCATGCTGCTCCACGATCTCAAGAACTACCTGGGGCCGCTGCGCATGGCGGCGGACAACCTGGTCGAGCACAGGGGGGATCCCGAGACCGTTCTTCTCTGCGCCGGAGACATCCGCGGCGTCACGGACCGGCTGGAGAGGCTCGTCCTGACGCTCGGAGAGCTGCGCGGCCAGATGAAGCTCGGCAGGAGCCTCCTCTCCCCGAGCGACCTCGTCCGCGACGCCCTCGCCGCGATGCAGCTCGATCGGTATCCGGGGCTCGTCCTCGACCTCGATCCGCAGGCCGAGCGGGCGATCCGCGGGGACGGGGCGCTCCTGCGGCGCGTGCTCGAGAACCTGATCGCCAACGCCGTCGACGCGATGGAGGGGCGCGGCACGCTCACGCTCAGGACCGGCGACAGCCTCGACGCCGGGCGGGCGGAGGTGCGCATCACCGTCGCCGACAGCGGACCGGGCATCGACGATGACTTCCTGCGCGACCGCCTCTTCCAGCCCTTCGCCACGACGAAGAGGGGGGGGCTCGGGCTCGGGCTCTACCAGAGCCGCTCGATCGTCCGCGCGCACGGCGGGGAGCTGACCGCCGGCCGCACGGCCGGAGGGGGCGCCGCGTTCCTGGTCGTGCTGCCCGCGCTGGAGGCGGAGCCGGCGGGCGCCGCGGCGGCGAGCGGGCGAGGCTCCGCCGGCGGGGAGGGGCGATGAGCTCCGCGCGCGCCGCTGCTTCGCAGCCGACGAAGCTGCTGATCGTCGACGACGAGCCGGCGTTCCTCAACCAGCTGCGTCTCGCGCTGCAGAAGGACTTCGAGGTCTGGGCCGCGGAGAGCGCCGAGGCCGCCTGGACGATCGTCCAGGCGGAGCACCCGGAGCTCGTCACCCTGGACCTGGCGCTCGACGGCGCGAGTCCGGAGAGCGGATTCACGCTGCTGGAGCGCTGCCTGGCGTTCGATCCCTTCATGAAGATCGTGCTCGTCACCGGCAACGACAACGAGGCCAACGCCCTGCGGGCGGTGGACCAGGGCGCGGCCGACTTCTTCGGCAAGCCGGTGGACGTGGCCGAGCTGAAGGTGCTCCTATCCCGCGTGCTGGCCCTCGGACGGCTGGAGCGGCGCAACGCCGCGCTGCTGGCGCAGCTCGGAGAGGAGCACAGGCTCGGGTCGCTGGTCGGGCGCAGCCAGGCGATGCGCGCCGTCTTCCGCCGCATCGAGAAGCTGGCGGCGGTCGACATCGCCGTCCTCATCGTCGGCGAGAGCGGCACGGGCAAGGAGCTGGTCGCCAGGGAGCTGCGCCGCCTGGGCCCGCGCGCCGCCAAGCCCTTCAAGAAGATCGACTGCGGGGCGATTCCGGAGAACCTGCTCGAGAGCGAGCTCTTCGGCCACGAGGAGGGCGCCTTCACCGATGCCCGCGTCGGCAAGCGCGGGCGACTGGAGATGGCCCAGGGAGGCGTCGTCTTCCTCGACGAGATCGGCGACCTGCCCTTCCCGCTGCAGGTGAAGCTGCTGCGCTTCCTGCAGGAGCACCAGATCGAACGGGTCGGGGGACTGGAGGTCATCGATCTCGACGTGCGGGTGATCGCGGCGACGAACAAGGACCTCGCCGGGGAGGTCCGGCGCGGGCGCTTCCGCCAGGACCTCTACTACCGCCTTTCCGTGGGGGACATCGAGCTGCCCCCGCTGCGGGAGCGGCGCGAGGACATCCTCTTTCTCGCCCAGTTTTTCCTCGACCGCTACGTGCTGGCCTACGGCCGCGGGCGGCTGGCCTTCTCGGCGCGGTGCAAGCGGGCGCTGGAGCGCCACGACTGGCCGGGCAACATCCGCGAGCTCGAGAACCGGATCGAGAAGGCGGTCGTCATGGCCTCCGGCCGGCTGCTGGACGAGATGGCGCTCGGGCTTCTGGAGCCCGCGGAGCGGCGACCGGCCTCGCTCAGAGAGGCGCGGCGCGAGACCGAGCGGCAGACGATCCGCGCGGCGCTGCGCGGCACGAA
>VGIY01000206.1 GCA_016867695.1 Candidatus Eiseniibacteriota bacterium
GGGGGGGGGGGGGGGGGGGGCCCCGGTCGGGCCCGCATCGCCCTCGATGCCGAGCATCGCTCGCAGCGCCCCCTCGTCGAGGATGGGAATGCCGAGCGCGCGGGCCCGGGCGAGCTTCGATCCGGCGTCGGCTCCGGCCAGCACGTAGCTCGTCTTGCCGCTGACGGTCGCCGCGACCCGCGCCCCGCGCGACTCGAGCAGCGCGCGCGCCGCCTCGCGCGAGAGCCTCGGCAGCGTGCCAGTGAGGACGAAGGTGAGGCCGGTCAGATCGGTCCCCCCGGGGGCAGCCGGGGGCGCCGCCGGGGGGGGCGCCGGGCGCAAGCCGGCCGCGGCGAGGCGCTCGAGGAGGGCGCCGGTCTGCGGCCGGGCGAAGTAGCGCTCGACCGAGGCGGCGATCACCGGGCCGATGCCCTCGATCCCCTCGAGATCGGCGGCCGGGGCGGCGCGCAGCGCCGCGAGCGAGCCGCGGCGGCTCGCCAGGAGGCGCGCCGCGTGCGTGCCGACGTGGCGGATCCCGAGCGCGAAGAGGAAGCGATCGAGCGGGGGGCGGCGGGAGGCCACGATCGCGGCGAGCAGCTTGCCGGCGGCCCTCTCCTGCAGCCGGACGTCCGAGGTCTTCCCGTCGTCGCGCGTCGCCTCGGCGATCTTGAGCCCCACGAGCCGGGCGCGATCGAGGGCGTAGAGGTCGGCCAGATCTCGCACCAGCCCCTCGTCGACGAGCGCGTCCACGACCGCCGCTCCCAGTTGCTTGATGTCCAGGCCGCCGCGGCTGGCGAAGTGGAGGATCCTGCGCTTGAGCTGCGCCGGGCAGTGCTCGTTGACGCAGCGGATGGCGACCTCGCCCTCCTCCCGTTCCAGGGGGTCGTCGCAGACCGGGCAGCGCGCGGGCAGCGCCGTGGGGGGCTCGTCCCCCCGGCGGCGGTCGCGCAGCACGCCGGTCACCTTGGGGATGATCTCGCCCCCCTTCTCGATGGTCACCGCGTCGCCCACGCGCACGTCGAGACGCTCGATCTCGTCGGCGTTGTGCAGCGTCGCCCGTTGGACGGTCGTCCCCAGGATCCGCACCGGCTCGAAGAGCGCCACCGGCGTCACTGCGCCGGTGCGCCCGACCTGCCAGACGATCTCGCGGACGCGCGTTTCGGCCCGCTCGGTCTCGAACTTGTACGCGATCCCCCAGCGGGGCGCGCGCCCGGTCGCGCCCAGACGCCCCTGCAGGTCGAGGTCGTCGACCTTGAGGACCACGCCGTCGGTCTCGTAGTCGAGGCTCCGGCGAAGGGCCTGGAAGCCGGCGAAGCTCGCCAGGGCCGCATCGATGTCGGGCAGGAGCCGCGTGTGGGGCTCGACCGGGAGGCCCAGCTCGCGCATCAGGGCGAGCGACGCGGAGTGGCGCGCCGCTCCGAACCGGCGGGCGTCGACGAGCTGATAGAGCGCAATCGCCAGGGGACGGCGGGCGGCCAGCGCCGGGTCGAGGAGCTTGAGCGTGCCGGCGGCGGCGTTGCGGGGATTGGCGAAGGGGGAATCCCCCTCGGCCTGCCGTTCGCGGTTGTGGGCCTCGAAGGCGAGCCGCGGGAAGTAGACCTCGCCGCGCACCTCGAGCGTCGGCGCGCCCAGCCGCGGGTGGGGCGCGAGCCTCAGCGGCAGACCGCGCAGCGTGCGCAGGTTGTGGGTCACGTCGTCGCCCCTGAGGCCGTCGCCGCGCGTCAGGCCGCGGGCGAAGCGCCCCTCCTCGTAGCGCAGGGCGACGGCCACGCCGTCGACCTTGAGCTCGACGGCGTAGGCGACGGGCGTCTCGACGCCCAGCTCGCGGCGCACCCGGGCGTCGAACTCGCGCGCCTCCTCCGCCGTGTAGGTGTTCTGCAGGCTGAGCATCGGCGTCGAGTGGGGCAGGGTGGCGAAGGCGGCGATCGGCTCGCCGCCGACGCGGCGCGTGGGGCTCGTGGGATCGTCGTGCTCGGGGGAGGCGGCTTCGAGCGCGACGAGCTCCGCGTAGAGACGGTCGTACTCGCGGTCGCTGATCTCCGGGGCGTGTTCGACGTAGTAGAGCCGGTCGTGGCGCCGGATGAGCCGGCGAAGCTCCTCGATCCGCCGGGCCGCTTGCTGGGGGTCCATGCCTGCTCCTTGTCGGCCGCTCGCGGCGAACGGGGCGGCGGGGGATGCGCAAGGGGGTCGCGGGCCGCCGTCGCGCGCCTCCGGGCGCAGCGTCAAGCTAGGAAGAGAGGCGGGCGGTTGCAACGCGAAAAGGCCCGCCGGGGGCGCGCGCGCCAGGCGATCGCGCCGGGCGATCGGCGCCGCGGTGCCTGCGGGAGTCGCTTCCGGGAGTCGCCGCTGCTCCGGGAGTCGCGGTTCCGGGAGTCGTTCCGGGAGTCGCGGCTTGAAGCGCCCGTGGCCGTCGGCTAGGCTCGCCGTCGCGCGCGCGGGCGCCGATGCCGCCGGATCGGGCGCGACGGGGAGGAGCCGAGGGAAGAGCGAGTGGCGCAGTCGACGCTGATCATCATGCCCGCCTACAACGAGGCCGCCCGGCTGGGGATCGTCATCGGCGACCTTTTCAGGGCCGCGCCGGGGACGCCGCTGCTGGTCGTCGATGACGGCTCGCGAGACGGGACCGCCGAGGCGGCGCGCGCCGCCGGGGCCGCCGTCGTCGCCCATCCCTTCAACCTGGGCTACGGGGCGGCGCTGCAGACGGGCTATCGCTACGCGCTGCGGGCGGGATTCGCGCGGGTGATCCAGATGGACGCCGACGGCCAGCACGACCCCGGGTCGCTCGAGCGCATCGTCGCGGCGCTGGACGAGGGGGCCGATCTCGTCCTGGGCAGCCGCTTCCTCGACCTGACGAGCTATCGGCCGCCCCTGGCCCGCCGCGCCGGCATGGGCCTCTTCCGTACCCTGGCCGCCATCCTGCTACGGAGACGCCTGAGCGATGTGACGACGGGCTACCAGGGGCTCTCGCGCCGGCTCGTCGACTTCTACGATCGGCGGGGGATCTTTCCGCCCGACTATCCGGATGCCAACATCATCGTCCGCGCCGTGCGGGCGGGCTTCCGGTTGAGCGAAGTCCCGGCGCGGATGGCGGACAACCCCGCGGGCGGATCGATCCACGTGGGCCTCAAGCCGGTGGCCTACGTCTTCAAGATGGTCTTCGCCCTCCTGGTCGAGGCGGGCCGCAGACTGCCGGCGCCGGAGGCCCGAGGATGATCCCGCTGTGCGTGGCCGCCGCAGGCCTGCTCCTCGTGCTCCTCGCCTACGGGCTCGCGTGCGCCGACCGGCTGACGACGGGCCAGGGCGTGGCCTGGGCGCTGATCGGGGCGCTGCTCTGCGCCGGCGGGCTCCTCCTGCGGATCGGGTTTGGCGGCGCCGGCAGCGCCGCCGCGTCATGGGCGCTCGGGTTCGCGGTCCTGCTGCTGCTCTGCGCCGGAGTGGCCCAGGCCTGCGCGATCAGCCGGCTCGAGGAGCGGGCGAAGAGGCTCGCGCAGGAGGTCGCGTTGCTGCGCTGCGGGTGCGAGGCGGAGCGGGCGCGTCGGCCGGCGCCGCCGGAGGCGGGCGAGTGAAGCCCCTCGCGGGGCAGGGGGACTCCGGCTGCAGGTCGGGCAGGCCTTGCGCCGGGAGCGGGGCGGGCGCGCCCAGCCCGCCGGGCGCGCCATGAACCGATCCCATCGCCGTCTCGAGGAGATCCTCTCCGTCGGCGGGCTGATCGCCAAGGTCGTCCCCGGCTACGACGCGCGTCCGCAGCAGCTCGAGCTCGGCCGGGCCGTGCTCGACTGCCTGGCCGGCGAGCGCGTCCTGGTCGCCGAGGCGCCGACGGGCGTCGGCAAGACGCTGGCCTACCTCGTTCCGGCCGCGCTCCACGCCCGCGAGACGCGCGAGCCGGTCGTGATCAGCTCCTACACGCGCGCGCTGCAGGATCAGATCCTCGACCAGGAAGCCCCGCGCTTGCGCCGGCTGATCCACCCCGACCTGGGCGTCGTCACGCTCAAGGGAAGAGGCAACTACCTCTGCCGGCGCCGCTGGGAGCTGTTCCTGGCCGAGGAGGGATCGGGCCCGGACGGGCGCTGGGCCGTCGACCTGCTCGAGGCCTGGGTCTTCTCGACCAAGACGGGGGACTTCGCCGAGGCGCCCGATCTGGGGCCGCGTGCCGCCTGGGTGCAGCGGCGCATCGGCGGCGAGGCGCGCTTCTGCCGCAGCCGCGGCTGCCGGCCCGAGAGCGGCTGCTTCCACAAGGCCGCCCGCCGGGCGGCGCGCGAGGCCGATCTCGTCGTCGTCAACCACTCGCTGCTGCTCGCCGACGCGGCCGGCAACGGCATCCTCCCGGAGCATCGCGCGCTGATCGTCGACGAGGCGCACCTGCTCCCCGATGCCGCGCTCGACCAGCTCACGGTGCGCGTCTCGGAGCGGAGCCTGACCGAGCGCGTGCGCCTGATGGGGGGCGCCGGGGAGCCGGGGGCGAGCGACAGGCTGCGCCGGGCCGCGCGGCTACTCCCGAGCCGGGTCGCCGGGAGCCAGCTCGGGGCGCGGGCGCGGGAGATCGAGGAGCTGTCGGCTCCGGCCATGGCGGCGGTGCGCGCCTTCGGCGAAGCCCTGCGGGGGCACCCCGAGTTCCCCGCTCCGGGCGGGCGGCGCCGCTACGGCGCCGGGGCGCCGCTCGGGGACTTCCCCCCGCCCGCCTACGACGCCCTGCTCGCGGCGGTGGACCCGCTGCGCGAGGCGGCGCGCGACCTGCTGCGGGAGCTGACGGCCGAGACGCAGCCCGCTGATCCGGCGGGCGAGATCGCCGATCTGCTCGAGGCCTCCGGGGGATGGATCGAGGAACTGGACGAGGAGATGGACGCCCTCTCCGCGCTGCTTGCCGGAGACGCCCGCAATCGGGTCCACTACCTCGAGCTGGGCGGGCGCGAGGGCGCGACGCTGAGCGTGGTGCCGCTCGAGACCGGCCCCCCGATCCGCGAGCTGCTGCTCGAGCGCCACGGCGCCGTCGTCTTCACCTCGGCCACGCTGGCGGTGAAGGAGGACTTCACCCACTTCGCCGGCCAGGTCGGCCTGGAGCCGGGCGAGCCGGC
>VGIY01000207.1 GCA_016867695.1 Candidatus Eiseniibacteriota bacterium
GCCGGATCGCTCGTCGTCTCGTTGTAGAGCTGCTGGTTGTCGCTGCGGTAGACCTTGACAGTCGCCTCGAGGGGGGCACCCGTCCCCGCCTCGGTGATCGTGCCGGTCAGCACCCCGCTCGGCGCCGGCACCAGGTCGATGTCGAGCGTGTTCGCCCCGTATTGGACGAAGTAGGGCTCCTCCCAGTGGAGGAAGCCGAAGTAGTCGGCGGTGATCGTGTAGGGGGCGACGACCAGCGGGTCGGCCACCGTGTAGTCGCCCTGCGCGTTGGCCGTCGTTTCGAAGACGAGCGCCTCATCGGCGTCGTAGCCGCGCACGACCGCGCCCGCGGCGGGCGAGCCCGCGGCATCCACGTGTCCGGCTAGCGTGCCGTAGGCACGGATGACGGGGAAGTCCTCGGCGTAGATGTCGTACCCGCTGAGCGAGAGGATCCCGCGCACGGTGCCGATCGCCGTGGGCGTCACGGTGAGCTGGCGTCCGACCGTGCTGTCCAGGTACTGGCCGTTGAGAAAGGCCCACAGGGTGCAGCCCCCCTGGAGCACCGTGGACTGCAGCGTCGCCGGCAGGTTGAGCGCCAGCGTGTCGGCGAGACCGATCGTCGTCACCACCCAGATGTCCGGCATGCCCAAGGGCAGCGCGTGGACGGTGATCGCCTCACGGAAGAGCTCCCAGCTCTCGGCCGGGTCCTTGCCGACGATGTCGATCGTCGGGCCGAAGGGGTAGTTCACCGTGATCGTGCAGTGCCCGTCCGCGCCGGTGAAGGCGTGCACCGACTCGTAGTTCAGGCCGGCGGCCCAGATCTCGATCCCCGGCTTGGGCGTGACGCCGTCGAACTCGTAGACGCCGACGTCGATCTGCGTCTCGACGTTGGCGTCGATCGCGTCGGGATCGATCGTCACCACGGCCGGGATGATGACCGTCAGCTCTTCCACATAGGGTTCGCGGTTCTGGGCCATCACCACCAGCCTGGCGTAGCCGGGTGTGAGGGGATCGGCCCAGATCGGCAGGTCGAGCGCTCCGCCGGCGCCCACGGTGCCGGCGCCGATCAGCTCGCCGTCCTTCGTCAGGCCGACGTAGCTGCCCGGCGCCGCGGTGATCGGGATCGTGCTCCAGGTGGTGAACACCGTCGCCGGATGGGTGACCGGGTTCGCCGGCGGCACGCCGAGCCAGATGGAGAGGCTCGGATCGCCCATCAGGTTGTAGATGTTCCAGTAGTAGGCGATGCGGCTCGAGCCCGACTCGGTCACCGCCAGGTTGCCGCAGAAGACGATCGCGTCGTTGGTCACATACCACTGCTCCATGGCCTCGCCGTGATCGTGGAAGAGCCCGTCGTAGGCGCCCATCATCGTCTGCGCATAGGTCGGATACTGGACGATGTTGGACGTGTAGCCGACGCCCCACCAGTAGTCCTCGTTCCAGTAGGTCGAGTTGCTGCCGCCGATGTAGCCGATCGCCCCCTTGCCCGGGGCGCGCAGCCAGGTCTCGGCAAAGCACTCGCCGATGGCGTAGCTGCTCGTCAGGCAGCAGTTGCCCACCGCCAGGCAGTACTTGCCGTAGTTCTGCAGGTTGTTGATGTTGCTCTGGGTGAAGGAGGGATCCGACCAGGAGGTCGTGCTGCCGTGAGCCGTGTAGTTGACATAGGAGACCCCGTTGCTGACCTCCTGAACGATCTGGGCCGCCTGCCCGCCCGAGGCGGGATAGAGGTGGGTGTAGCTGTAGATGCCGTGGGCGGCGTTGAAGTAGTGGGTGGTGCCGTAGTTGATCTGCCCGTTGGCCCACACCTGCCCGTACCCGGAGTCCATGCCGGCGATCATCACCACCTGGCCGAGGTAGCTCGGGTCGGGCATGGCGAACTGGTCGTACATGAGCGTCTTGTCCAGGATCGCCTGCAGCTGCGAGGTGCTCGTGGCCGAGAAGCGGCCGTAGTAGATGTCGGGGATCAGGTCCGCGTCGATCGCGCAGTAGGGGCGGTCGGTGGCGTCACCGCTGATCGTCCAGGTGGGCATCTGCGCGACGTCGCCGACGAAGAGGACGAAGCTCGGCGCCGGAAGCTGCGGCGTGGCGTTCTCGTAGAGGTTGCGGATCCAGGCCTGGATCTCGGCGGCCGTCGTGCCCAGGCCGCCCTGCCCGGTCACGCCCGTCACCACGCGGAAGCCGCGCTCGGTCTTCCAGGCGGCGAACTCCTGCAGCTGCGCGGCGAACATCGGGTGGGTGACGATGACGTAGGTGACCACGTCGCCGACCAGGTCTGGGTGATCCTCGTGGACGCTGCGATACCCCTCGAGCCGCTGGTAGACGGGCTCGAAGAAGAGGCTGTTCGTGCGCGCCTTCAGCGCCGCCCCGGCGGCGTGGTCGGCGCCGTCGAAACGGACGCGCAGCTCGAGCTCCTCGTGGACCAGAACGCGGTTCTCGGCCGGGAAGTACTCGACCGGAGAGATCTCCAGGCGTCCGACGCGGGCGGCGCGCATCCGCCCGCAGTCGATGACCCGTCCCGGCTCCTCGGCCACGCGAGCCGCGGCGTAGGCGGCGGCATCGTAGACGAAGGGCCAGTCGGCGGGATCGGCGCTCTTGGGCATGCTCGGCTGCGCGGGGAACAGGGGGTGGTCGAGCCCCAGGTCGGCTAGGCGGAGGCTGCGGCTGGCGAGAGAGGTCACTTCCACGCGGGCGGCGGCGCCGAAGGGGACCTCGACCAGCCGGTTCATCATCGGCAGCTCGGGAGCCCCCTCGCGCTGCGAGGAGTGGAAGCCGGGGATGAAGAGCTTCGTGAAGCGCCCCCGGGGCGTCTCCACCTCGAGCGCGGCGAGCTCGCCGATCGTCGCGCGGTAGACCATGACGTCGCCCTCGTGGGAGACGAGGGTGAGGCTGTTCTCCGCCCCGCTCAGCGCCACCGGCTGCATCTGCGCGGCGGCGGTCGCGGCGAGGCCGACCCCGAGGATCAGGGCCAGGAGCATACCCAAAGCTGTTCTCATGACGGCGTCCTTTCGAGGCTGGAGGACACGAGGTCCTGGTCTGCGGTACTGCGGAGGTCCGCAATCGGTGTGATCCTACCACACTTGCGCGCCCTCCCGCGACCGTCGATACTCCCTCGACCCCCGCCGCCCGGCGGGGGACAGCGTTGCGAATACCGCGCCCGGAAGCCGGTATGAGTATCCGGAAACCGGACCTCGCTGAACCCGAAGCCGCCGCCGAGGGGGAAGCCGCAAACAGAGGTTCCGGGGTGCCGGCCGGCCGTCCATGGCTCCGCCTTGCGACGGCCGGCCGGAGCCGCCACGACACGGAGGCCGCATGACCGGCGGGACGCCCGCCCCCGCGCTCTGCGCGGCCTCGCGGCGTGGAGCCTGATGCACCCCCGCCTCACCGGAGAAGTGGCCGCCCTGACGGCGGCGCTCCTGTGGGCCGTGGCGACGATCCTCTTCCGCCGGATCGGGCGGCGCGTTCCCTCCGCGGAATTGAATCTCCTCAAGGGCCTCGTCGCCATGGCTCTCCTGGCGGCGGCGCTGTCCGTCCGCGGAAGCCTCGGCGCCCCGCTGCCGGCGCGCGCGACCGCCTGGCTGCTCGTCAGCGGGGCGATCGGGATCGGCATCGGCGACACCGCCTACTTCGAGTCGCTGCGCTGCCTCGGCTCGCGGCTGGCGCTGCTGCTCGGCATGCTCGCTCCGCCGCTGGCGGGTCTAACCGCCTTCGCGCTCTTGGGAGAGACCCTGGCCGCGCCGGCCTGGCTCGGGGTCGGCCTGGTCGTCGGCGGCGTGGCCTGGGTCGTCAGCGAGAAGACGCCCGAATCCGACGGGACGAAACGCGCCCTCGGCCGCGGCATCGCCTGCGGAGTCCTGGCCTCGCTCATGCAGGCCCTCGGCGCGGTCCTCTCCCGGGCTGCTCTGGTGAGCAGCGACATCGACGTCTTCTGGAGCGCGCTGCTGCGGCTGGCGGCCGGCGCGGTGATCACGCTGTTCTGGCTGGCCGCCCGTCGCCGGCGCCCGGGCCTCTGGCTGCGCGCGCCGGACGCGGGCCGGATCTGGACGACGCTCCTCGCCGCCGCCGGGCTGGGCACGTTCCTCGGCTTGGCGCTGCAGCAGTTCGCGCTGCGGTTGACCAGCGCGGGGATCGCCCAGACGCTCCTCGCGACCAGCCCGATCTTCGTGCTACCGTTGGCCGCGCTCGCCCGCGAGCGGGTGAGCGGGCGCGCGGTCCTGGGCGCATTCGTCGCCCTCGCCGGGGTGGCCATGCTGTTCGGCCTCGCCTCCTGGTGACGGGCGGCCCTGCGGTTTCCCGCTCCCGGACGGCGAGCGCTCCGCAGCAGCCTCGCCCACCGGCGACGAGCGCCGTTGCCCGGCCCCGCGCCCGGACGGCGACCGCCGCGCGCGGCCGCCGATTCCACCTGCCACCGGGGGGCGCATGCGGCGCATCGCGCGAATCCTCTTCGCTCTCGGGCTGATCGGTTGCCCGGCATCGGCCCTCGCCGCGGCCGCTCCTGAGCCGCTCAGCCCCTGGACGGCCGTCGAGGCGGAGATCGAGGTGCTCGTCGCCCGCGGGGAGCTCCCCTTCGAGGCGCTGAACTTCCGGCCGGTCGACCGGGGGGAGATCGTCTCCTGGCTGAATCGTTCGGCACGCCCGGCGAGTGCGGCGGATTCCTGCGCGGCGGAGCCTCCCGCGACCCGGGGGGCGACGGGTCCGGGGACCGTCCGGACCCCTGCGCCCTCGCCGGCCCGCGCGAGGCTCACCGAGGTCCTGCGGGGCGCGGGCGGGCGGGCGCCGCGGAACGAAGGCGAGCGCCCCGAGCCGGGCGGCACGCCGCGGGACGAAGGCGAGCGCCCCGAGCCGGGCGGCGCGCAGCGGGACGAAGGTGAGCGCTCCGAGCCGGGCGGCGCGCGGTGGGTCGCCAGCGATCGCCGGGAGCGCGCCGGATCGCTCTTCGAGTTCCGGGCGGGCGATCGGTCGCTGGCCTTCTTCCCTTACCTCAGGGCCATGCCCTCCTTCGCCTCCGGCCGCGCGCCCCGCTGGGGCGACTCCACCCGCGTCGGCTTCCGGGCGCTC
>VGIY01000208.1 GCA_016867695.1 Candidatus Eiseniibacteriota bacterium
CGACCCCGACTTCGTCATCCGCGGGCTGATCGTGGACCGGCGCCGGGGCAACATCCTCAAGATGGACCGGCACCACTACGCGGTGCAGGCCTTCCACGGCACGCGCAAGCTGCCGCCGGAGATGCGCAAGGACCTCTACGCGCGCCGCCGGGTGCGGATCGGCGCCGGGACCTTCGTGCCGGTCGATTCCCCCTTCTCGGTTCCCGAGATCAGCCTCTACGCGCAGATGGTGGACTTGATGGACCGCCGGGAGCGCCGCCCCGACTACCGCCACCTCTACGACGACGTGCGCGCGGCGATCGACGAGGCGCACGCCGACGACAGCATCAAGGGCGTCATCGCCCGCGCCCCGCTGCGCTACCTCGAGGTGGACGGCGCGCTGGCGGAGACGCTCGAGCGCCTGCGCACCCTGGGGACGAAGCTCTTCCTGCTGACCAACTCCGAGCCCGCCTACTCGGCGCTGGTGATGGAGCGGCTGCTGACCGGGCGCGGCTCGCGCCGGCGGCACTGGACGGGCTTCTTCGACCTGATCGTCGTCCGCGCGGAGAAGCCCGCCTTCTTCGCCCGCCACGAGGCGTTCCGCCCGCTCGACGCGCGGATCCTGGGCGCCTCGCGGGACCGCCGGCCCCGCTTCGCCTTCGCCGGCGGCTGCGTGAGCGCGCTCGAGCGCGCGCTCGGGGTCGCCGGGGACGAGATCCTCTACTTCGGCGATCACACCTACGGCGACATCATGAAGTCGAAGCGCTCCGGGGGCTGGCGCACGGCGATGATCATCCGCGAGCTGGAGGAGGAGCTCGAGCGGTTGGAGACGGTGCGCGGGCCGCTGCGCCGGTTGGAGCAGCTCGAGCGGCGCGCCGACCGCATCGCCGGCGAGCGCGACTTCCTCGAGCGCGCCCTGGAGGGCGAGGTGCCGCCCCGGGCGCGCGCCCGGTATCGCGCCGAGCGGGGCCTGCCGCCCGGAGTGCGCGAGGCGAGACGCCTGCTCGGGCGCCTGGAGGAGGAGCTGGACGGGGTGCGCCGGACGATCGCCGAGCTCGAGGCGGCGATCGACGCCTGCTTCAACGAGCACTGGGGCTCGATCTTCCGCGCCGGCCGCGAGATCTCCCACTTCGGCAACCAGGTCGGCGAGTTCGCCTGCATCTACACCAGCCGGGTGAGCAACTTCAGGAACTACCCGATGGACAAGTACTTCCTCACCGCGCACGAGTTCATGCCCCACGAGCACTAGGCGGGAGTGATGCTCCGCGAAGCGCCGCGCGGGGCTGCGAGGGGCGCCGGCCACGGCGGCCCGCCCGGCCGCATCGGGAGCTCGGGCGCGGCGAGCGCGCCGTGGATCCGCTCCAGCGCCCCCGACGCGGGCCCTCAGCGGGAGAGGATCTCCTCGTAGATCGCCGCGGTCCGGGCGGCCTGCGCGCGGGCGTCCCAGCCCGCGGCGATGCGCTCGCGGCCGCGGCGGCCGATGGCGGGCCAGGTCTCCGGCAGGGAGAGGAGCGAGGCCAGGTTGCGGGCCAGCCGCTCGTCGTCGAACTCGTCACTGAGCAGCCCGCTCTCGCCGTCGGCGACGACCTCGGGGATGTCGTCGTGCCGCGTCGAGACGACCGGCAGCCCGGCGGCCTGAGCCTCGATCAGCGCCACGGGCGCGCCCCCCTCGCCGTCGCCGTCGGGCGCGGTGCGGCTGGCGGCGAGGAAGAGGTGGGCGCGGTCGAGGGCGGCCAGGTGGCGCCCGTAGGGCACGTACCCCTCCAGGATCACGCGGTCCGCCAAGCCGTGGCGGGCGACGGCGGCCTCGACGCTCTTCCGCTCCGGCCCATCTCCGAGGATGCGCAGGCGGCAGCGGGGGTGGCCCTGGGAGGCGGCGGCGAAGGCGGCCACCGCCGCGGCCACGCCCTTCTTTGGCCTCAGGCTCGAGCTGACCAGGATCTCGACCTCGCCGTCCGGGCCCG
Source organism: Candidatus Eiseniibacteriota bacterium (assembly GCA_016867695.1). GTDB lineage: Bacteria > Eisenbacteria > RBG-16-71-46 > CAIMUX01 > WJJG01 > VGIY01. The sequence goes on from VGIY01000208.1 coordinate 1,944, forward strand.
GGCGGCGCTCGCGAAAGGGGATCGTCGAGAGATCGATGCCCAGATGGACGACGCGGACCTTCTCGGACGGGCAGCCGAGCGAGACCAGCCTGGCGCCGAGCGCGGGACCCTCGACGAGGAAGGCGTCCCCGGCGGCGAAGAGTTTCCGATAGCGGCGGCGCCACCAGACTCGGCGAGCCTGCCTGCTGGCGTCGCGGCCGTAGAAGGAGGTCACCAGGGGCAACCGGGCCGCGCGGGCGACGGCCAGAGCCCTGGCGCCCTCCCAGCCGAGGTGGGCGTGGAGCAGCAGGGCCCGCTCGCCGCGCAGCCGGGGCAGGTAGAGCGGCGGATCGAAACGCCCGCTGAAGGTGAGCCAGCGGTTGCGCGCTCGCGCCCATCCGCCAAGGCTGTCGGTGACGCAGTGGACGGGCGAGAAGGGGAAGGCCTCGGGATGATCGAGCGCCTGGGTGAGCACGATCGGCCGGAAGTCCCGGGCATGGAGAAGCTGGGTGTGGATCCAGCTTCCCGTGCGGAACAGGTAGGGGCTGACGAGGTGGGCGACGGTCCGCATGGCGGCAAGCTAAGCCGGCGGCCCGGATTTCGCAATGGCCTGCGGCGGCGGCCCCGAATGGCGGCGGGGCACCGACCCTGAGGACCCGGCGAAGCGGATGGAGCGAGGGGGCGGCGCGGGCGCCGGGGCCGGCGGTCGATTGACAGCCTTCGGAGCCCTTGCTATGCTGCGCCGGCTCATTCCGATACGGGCTTTCGCGGACACCCGCGCCGGGGCGGCGCGGGCGGCGGGAGGGAGGCGCATGCGCTGGGCTTTCTGGCTGGGCCTGTGGGCCGTCGTGTTGTGGATGGGAGCGGCTCCGGCGACCGCCGAGGATCCCATCGGGCGGATCAGCCTGGGAGGGAGCGGCGGCTTCTCCAGCTACCTCCTCAGCGATCTGAACAGCCGGATCGCGAACCAGGGCAACCACTACCTGAGCCGGGAGCGGGGCGTCGAGCCGTTGCAGACCGTCTCACCCCTCAAGGAGCTCTCTCCGCTCGAGTTCGGCTGGACCTTCTGGGCCGACCTGAAGGTGCCCGTGCCCTTCGTCGATTTCCTCTTCCTCTCCGGCGGCTACGGCTCGTCGTCGGGGGCGACCGAGGGCCCCGACGTGGACGACATCCTGCGCATCGAGGCGCGGCAGACCGCCTTCCACGCCCGTCTCCTTTACGTCCCGCCCTTCCGCTTCCAGGAGGACACGCGCCTCTTCATCGGAGGCGGACCCCTGTTCATCCGCAACCAGGAAGTCACCGCCTCGCAGACCAACCGGACGAACAAGGACGCCCAGTGGACCGAGGAGATCACCTACAGCGGCAGCGGCACGGGCTGGCAGGTGGGGCTGGCGGCCGAGTACATGATCCAGGACCACATGACGCTCTGCGTCGACCTGGGCTATCGCTTCGCCAATCTGCAGTACGACTCCTGGTCGCCGGACGCCAACGTCAAGATCCGCGTGCCGATGACCGCGGAGACCGAGGAGTACGATCGGCTGCACTACCGGGAGAGCTACCCGGGCCGCGTCTTCCTCAACTGGGATGCGACCATCGCGGCGGCGCCGGCCACCGACTACGAGCGCCTGCTGCAGTTCGGACCGAATCGCGAGTACCTGCAGGCACTGACCAGGGAACAGCTCGGCCTCGACATGTCGGGCATGATGCTCCACATCGGGCTGCGCTTCTACTTGCTCTAGCTTCCGCTCCGGCCCGAGGTCCCGCGGCGAGGCGGGGGCGGTCGCGCCGGGCCCGGGGGAGGGACCGTTCGGCCATGCGCGGCGCAGCCCTTCTCGTCCCGACCATTCCCTTCCTCCTGGGCGTTGCCCTGTCGGTTGCCGCTCCGGCGGCGATCGAGCCCTTTCCGCTGGCCGACCTGCGCCCGGGGATGCGCGGCTTCGCGCTCACGGTGCTCGAGGGCGAGGAGCCCGACACCTTCGCCGTCGAGATCGTCGGCGTGACCGCCGGCAGCGGCCCGGGGCAGCATCTGATACTCGTCAAGGCGCTCGACGAGCGCATCGCCCGGACCGGCATCGCCGCCGGAATGAGCGGCAGCCCGGTCTTCATCGACGGCCGCATCGCCGCGGCGCTCGCCTACGCCTACGTGGGCGCCACGGAGCCGATCGGCGCCGCCGTCCCCTTCGATGAGATGCGCCGCGGCCTGGGGTGGAGCTTCGAGCGCGACGGAGCGGAGGAGCCGCGTTCGCGGCGCGGGGCGGGGCACGGCCTGCCCCCCTTTCCCGAGTGGCGGGCGCGCGAGGCGGCAGGGGCCGGGGCGGGTGGCGAGCCGCGGGGGGATGAGTCGCGCCCCGTCTGGCCGCCGGCGGGCATGCCTGCCCCGCGGGAGCTTGCCGGGATGCGCCGTCTCGATCTGCCGATGGCGGTGGGAGGCGCCCTGGGCGGAGCCGCCGCGAGCGAGCGGTCCTGGTGGGACGAACGGGGCATCGCCCTGCTGCCCGCCCTCGGCGGGGGAGCGGGCGAGGGAGCCGTCCGCAGCGCGGCAAGGGCGGGGCGCGCGACGCTGCGCACCGGAGACGCCATCGCCATCGACCTGATCTCGGGCGACATGGCCGCCTCGGCCATCGGCACGGTGACCTGGAGCGAGGGGGACCGCGTCCTGGCGCTGGGGCACGGCTTCCTGACGGCGCTGCCGATCGAGGTGCCGGTCTCTCGCGCGCGCATCCACGCGATCATCCCGACGCGGGGCGTCTCCTTCAAGATCGGCGCGCCGGTTGAGGAAGTGGGCACGCTCATCGCCGACCGCGAGCCGGGCGTGGCGGCCCGGCTCGGGCGCATCGCGCCGCGGATTCCCTTCAGCCTCCGGCTGCGATCGGGCAGCGGCGCCTTTCCCGAGCAAGCCTTCGACTTCAGTGTCGCCCGCAACGAGATCCTCTCGCCGGCGCTGATCGCGCTGGCCGCCCGATCGGCGGTGACCGTCTACGGCTACGGCCTGGGGGCGGGCACGCTGGCCAGCCGGCTCGAGATCCTCTTCGACGACGGACGACGGCTGGCGCGCGAGGATCTTCTGCGCACGCTCAGCCCCGGTCAGGCCGTCGGGGAGGCGC
>VGIY01000209.1 GCA_016867695.1 Candidatus Eiseniibacteriota bacterium
AGGCGCCGGCGCGCGCTCGGGGGACGCGCCGCGGGTGACACGGCCCATCCCCGCGCGGCGGCGGCTCTTGGCGGAAGGGCGGGCGAAGCAGCGAGGAGCGCCGTGCCACGGGTCTGCCAGCTGATCACCCGCCTCGTCGTCGGCGGCGCCCAGCGCCTGGCGCTGGAGCTGACCGCGGACCTCAACGAGCGGGGCTGGCAGGCGGAGCTCTGGTGCGGCCCGCAGGCCGGTCCGGAGGGCACGCTGAGCGACGAGGCGCGCGCCCGCGGCGTGCCCCTGCGCCTCCTGCCCGACCTGCGCCGCGAGGTCTCGCCGCTGCGCGACCTGCGCGCCCTGGCCGCGCTGCGGCGGGAGCTGCGCGCCGGGGGCTTCGATCTCCTCCACACGCACAGCTCGAAGGCGGGGATCCTCGGCCGCGAGGCGGCCGCGGCCGCCGGCGTGCCCCTGCGCGTCCACAGCGTGCACGGCTGGGCGATGACGCCCGACACCCCCGCGCCGCTGCGCCGGCTCTACGCGAGCCTCGAGCGGCGCGCCGCCCGCCGGGCGCACGCCCTGGTCGCCGTCTCCGCCTCGGTGCGCGACGCGGGGCTGGCTCTCGGCATCGGCGGGCGGGAGCAGTACGAGGTCATCCGCGGCGGCATCCGCCTCGGGCCCGCCATCGACGCGCGATCCCGGACCGAGGCGCGCCAGCGCCTGGGCATTCTCGCCGGCGCGGTCGTGCTCGGCACGGTCGGCCGGCTCGACGACGCCAAGGATCCGCTGGGGGCGTTCGCCGCCCTGGCGCCCGCCCTGCGCGAGCGCCCCGAGCTGCGGCTCGTCTTCATCGGCGACGGCCGCCTGCGCGCCCCGCTCGAGCGGGCGGTCTCCGCGGCCCGGCTCGAGGAGCGGGTCGTCCTCGCCGGCCTGCGCGCCGACGCTGCCGCGCTCTGCCACGCCTTCGACGTCTTCTTCCTGGCGTCGCGCTGGGAGGGCTTCCCGCTGGCGATCGTCGAGGCCCTCGCGGCGGGCCTTCCGGTCGTCGCCTACGACGTGGCCGGCGTGGGCGAGGCGGTCGAGGAGGGCGTCAACGGCCGGCTCGTCGCGCCGGACGACGCGCGCACCTGGCGGGCGCGGCTGCTCGAGCTGGCCGGCGCGCCGGAGGAGCGCGAGCGCATGGGCCGCGCGGCGAGGGCCGGGGCGATCGCCCGTTTCGACCTCGGGCGCATGCTCGCGGCCACGCGGGAGCTCTACGAGCGGCTGCTGAACCGCGAGGTTCGGGAGGCGCCGCGGGCGGTGCCGCCCGTGGCGCTCCCTCCCGGACCGGCGGCCGGCGGCTAGATCGCCCGCGAGCGCCTGGCCAGCGTCGGCGCGCCTCCGCCCCCGGGGGAGGCGGTCGCGGCGTAGAAGATGTTCAGCGCGCGCACGGGCTCGTCCCCCGCGACGCGCGTGCCGTGCAGCACGCCCGGGAAGACCGAGATCATCCGCCCCGGCTCCACGGCGACGGTGCCGCCGTTGATGGCGAACTCCAGCACCCCGCTCTCGACGATGGTCAGCTGCTCGCGCCGATGGACGTGGGGCGGAATGTCGGTCCCCGGCCGATAGGCGCAGCGGACGACCATCACCCGCTGCGTGGCGATGACCTCCTCGGCGATGAGCTGCTGCGGATCGGGGGCGGTCAGGCTCTGCCAGCTGCCGACCGTGTACTTCCCCGGCAGCGTGCGGGTGCGCGAGCGCGGTTGCGCCGTGCGGGACTCCTGGGACACGGGCTCCTCCCGGGTTGAGCGTTGCGCCCGGCGGACCGCGGGGACCGTCGCGGGCGGGGCGTGTGGCCGAAGCGCGCCACTTCCGCTCTCTCCTATCGGCCGGGGCGCCGGGAACTGCAGCGCGACGCCCCATGTGCGCGCCGCCGGGTGCCGGGCCACTGGATCCGCTCCTTCGCGGCCCGTCCTTCCGAGGTCCCGCCCAGGGGGTGTGCGCACCAGGGGCCGCGCACAAGGGGCCGTGCGCCTTGACAACCGCCCGAAGCCGCCCCACCCTCGCCGTCCCACGACGAGGTGCCCATGATGCCGAGCCGGATCGCGCGGGCCCTGACCCTGGGCTCGCCGGTGCCCGCGGGGCTTTCCCCCCGGGAGCGCGGTCTGCTGCGCCTGCACCTGCTCTCCTCGGTCTTCAGCGGTTTTCTCATGGCCTGCATCAACCTGTCGGACGCCACGCTGGCCAAGACGCTGAACGGCTCGGCCTTCCAGGTCACGCTGCTCGGCCTGCTGGCGGGGCTGAGCTACATCGGCGCGCTCTTCTGGGGCGAAGCGATGCGCGGGCGGCGCAAGGCGCCCTTCATCCTCGTCTTCGCCATGATCGGCAGGCTGGGCATCGGCCTCCTGGGGCTCAGCCAGGATCCCAACTGGTTCATCCTGGTCATGGCTCTCGTCTGGGTGTCGGACTCGCTCATCGTCACCGCCCAGGTCTCGATCATCCGCCGGGCCTACGCGCCGGAGCATCGCAACACGCTCTTCGGCCTGACCATCTCCGCGACGACGCTCGTTCGCCTGGTGACGATGGTCGCCCTCGGGCGGCTGCTGGACTGGAACGAACATGCCTACGGGCTCTACTTCGGCGCCGGCGGCCTGGCGGGGTTCGCCGGCGCCTGGTTCCTGGCGCGGATGGAGCGGCGCCTGGACCGCGCCGCAGGCGACCCCGGCGCCGATCCGCCGCCCCGCCGGGTCATGCGCAGCGACCCGGTCGCCGACGCCTACCGGCCGATGGGTCAGCCAGGCCTGGGGGCGACGATGCGCTCCGTGCGCGAGTCGATCGCCCTCGTGCGCCGCATCGTCCGCCAGGATGCGACCTTCCGGACCTTCGAGCGCAACTTCTTCCTCTACGGCGTCGCCTTCCTCAGCCTGACCCCGGTCGTGCCCCTCTTCCTCGTCCACGACATGAAGATGGACTACACTCAGATCGGCCTGGCCAAGGGGCTGATGGGCCAGGCGGGCATGATCCTCCTGCCGCCCATCCTCGGGCGGACGATGGAGCGGCTCGGCCCGGTGCGCTTCTGCGTCGGCGTCTTCGCCTTCCTGGCGCTCTTCCCGCTGCTGCTCTTCGCCGCCGGCGCGTTCCCGGGCGCCCCGGCGATCCCCCTCGTCTACGCCGCCTTCGCCTGCTTCGGCGCCGGGATGGCGGGGGTCAGCCTCGCCTGGCACATGAGCAGTATCCACTTCGCCCGCGACGAGGATCCGAGCTCCTACCAGGCGGTCCACAACGTCCTGACCGGCATCCGGGGGGGATTCGCGCCGCTCATCGGTCTCGCCCTGATCCAGACCGGCTCCAAGATGCCCGCCTTCCTGGCCAGCGCCGCCCTGCTCCTCGGCGCCTCGCTGCTCATGCACCGCCTGGCGCGGCGAGGGGCGCATCCCGCGTCGCGGCGCTAGCGCCGGCCCTCCTCTCGAGGTTTCGCGCTCGCCCCGTGATGCTCCCCGCTCTTGCGGGACGCCCATGCGGCGGTCGGAAGCGCCGGCCCTCGGCCTCGGGCATCCGCCGGCCGTCCGGCACGGGTCATCCCTTGGCCACCGCACGGCTCACCCTGCCTGCTTGATTGTTCCCGTCTCAGAGCGTACCCTCGGGGGCGTCATGCGGCGAGTTCCTCCGCCGGGAGAACTGGACGAGATGGCTCGCACGCCCCGGATAGCAAAGGGGGCCCGGAGGCGACGGGTCGTTCGCGCGGGATCCGCGGCCCTCTTAGCCGCCCTGGCGAGCCTGCTGGCGCTGGCCCTGGCGGAGGCGGGATGCTCCGCAGTCGTTCAAGAACAGGAAGAAGCCGAGCTCCGCGTGCCGTTCGTGCGGTCGCCTTCGACCTTCGATCCCGCTCACTCGACCGACATCGAGGACCACAACGTCCTGCGCCTTCTCTTCGAGGGCTTGGTGGAGTACGATCCCGCGTCGCTCGCTGCTCCGGGGCAGTCGTCGCCCCTCGTTGTCCCGATCCTGGCCGAGACCTACAGGTCGTCCCCGGACGGGCTGCTGTGGGAGTTCGTCCTCCGCAGCGGCGTTCGCTTCGTCGATAACCCCTGCTTTCCCCAGGGGCGGGGGAGAGAGATCGATCCGACGGATGTCAAGTACTCGATCGAGAGGGGATTGCGCGCCCTCGCCGGACCCGGTCCGTACGCCGACTTGCCGCCCTTAGTCGGGCTCTCGGAGTTCCTGTCCGGAGGCGCCAAGTCGATCGAAGGCATCGAGGCCGCCTCGCAGAGGACCGTCCGGCTCAGACTGACGAAGCGCGATCCGACCTTGATCTACTTCCTGACGGGGATGCCCTGCCGGGTCGTGGCTCGGGAGGCGGTGGACGGCTACGGCGCCGAGATCCGCGGGCACCCCGTCGGCTGCGGTCCCTACAGGCTGGCCTCCTTTGACGAGATGAGCGGCATAGCACTGGTCCGGAATCGGGACTACTGGAGACGAGACACACGGGCCGGCGGTCTCCCGCGCATACCCGCCATCTGGTTCATCCCCGCGGCGTCGAAAGAACAGCTGACGTCCTTTCTGAGCGGAGAGGCGGATGTCATCGTCATCTACAGAGCGCCACTTGCTTCCGCTGCCGCTTCCCCCCGGGCGGAAGGCGGCCTGGCTGAATCCCTGCTCGTTCCCACGCCACTCGGGGAGGCCAAGCACTTCCTCGCCCGATACCTCAACACCACCGGACTCGGCTACGATTTCCGGTCCACCCATCCCGTCGTGCGCAGTCGCGGACTGCGAGCGGCGGTGGCCATGGCCATCGAAAGACCGCAGCACTACGGGGCGAAGGGCCTCTTCCCTCCCGGCCTCTGGAACTACGATCCCGAAGCGCCCGGACAGTCCTTCGACATCGCGCGCGCCGCCGAGATCCTGACCGCCGAGGGATACCCCGGCGCGCGGGGGCTTCCGCGGCTGCGGATCGGCTCAGCCACTACCCACACCATGCGTGACGAGGCCTTCGAACCCCTCAGGAGGCTCGGCATGGAGGTCCGCTTCCGCAGGTATCCACCTGAGCGCCTGGCCGAGGCTGTCGAGCGAG
>VGIY01000210.1 GCA_016867695.1 Candidatus Eiseniibacteriota bacterium
CACCGAACGGGGCGCGGGCCGTTTCCCGCCCGCCGCGCCCGTGCTATCCTGCGCGATCGGCAAGGACCGCACCCGGGCAACGACGGGCGTCTCCCGCCGGCGGTGTCGCGCGCCACGCGCGCCGCCCGCCCCGCGTCGCCGAGGCGCGGCAGCCGCGGGCCCGGACCTGGCAGGACGGAGCCATGAATCCCCACACGGTCGACCTCCAGCGGATCGAGCGGGCCACGCCCCCGGGGGCGATGCTCGTCGTCGGCCGCATCCGCCGGGCGGGCGGCGCGGCCTATCTCGTCGGGGGCTGCCTGCGCGACCTGCTCCTCGGCCGCCCGGTCAAGGACTGGGACCTGGCCACGGATCTCACCCCCAAGGAGCTGCGCCCGCTCTTCCGGCGCGTCCACGAGGTCGGCGCCCGCTTCGGCACGCTGCTCGTCCCCGCCGGCGGCGCGGTCTACGAGGTCACGACCTTCCGCACCGAGCGCGAGTACAGCGACGGCCGCCACCCCGACGGCGTCGCCTACACGCGCGACCTGACCGAGGATCTGCGCCGCCGCGACTTCACGATCAACGCCATGGCCTGGACGCCCGGCGCCGCCGGGATCGTCGACCCGCACGGCGGGCTCTCCGACCTCGCCCTGAAGAGGATCCGCGCCGTCGGCGAGCCGCGCGATCGCTTCCGCGAGGACGCGCTGCGCCTGCTGCGGGCCGTGCGCCAGGCGACCGAGCTCGACTTCCGCATCGACGAGCCCACCTTCGCCGCCCTCCGCGAGGAGGCCGCCGGCCTCCGGCGCGTTTCCGCCGAGCGCGTCCGCGACGAGCTGACCCGGATCCTCCAGGCGCCCCGCCCCTCGCGCGGCCTGCGCCTGCTGCGCGAGACGGGTCTCCTCGCCCTGATCCTGCCGGAGCTCGACGCCACCTTCGGCGCGCCGCAGAACCGCTTCCACGCCTACGACGTCTTCCACCACAGCCTCTACACCGCCGACGCCGCGCCGGCGGACGATCTCATCGTCCGCTGGGCGGCGCTGCTCCACGACATCGCCAAGCCGCAGACCGCCGCCGCGGGCGAGGGCGAGACCGAGCGCACCTTCTACGGCCACCAGGTGCTCGGCGCGCGCCTGGCCCGGCGCATCCTGCGCCGCCTGCGCTACTCCAACGAGCAGGTCGAGAGGATCTCCCACCTCGTCTACCATCACATGTTCTACTTCCAGACCGAGTGGACCGACAGCGCCATCCGCCGCTTCGTGCGCGCCGTCGGGTTGGAGAATATCCCCGATCTCATCGCCCTGCGGCTGGCCGACATGGCCGGCAACGGGCGGCGCGGCGGCGACCGCACGCCCATGCACCGGCTGCTGCAGCGGGTGGAAGAGGTGATGCAGAAGGACGCCGCGCTGACGGTCAAGGACCTGGCCATCGGCGGTCACGACCTGATGGCGCTCGGCCTGGCCCCCGGGCCCGGGTTCGGGCGCATCCTGCGCGCGCTGCTCGAGCAGGTCCTCGATCACCCGGAGCTCAACGAGCGGGAGGCGCTGCTGGCCGAGGCCCGGGCGCTCGCCGCCCGCGGCGTCCACCTCGAGCCGGATGCCCACGAGCGCGGAGCCGGCGGCGGGCGCCGCTCGCGCGACGAGGGCTGAGGCCTCCGCCGGGGCGCCGGCGCCGCGGCGCGTGAAGCCCGTTCGTCGCCGCCCCCCCCTACGGGCCCGGCGACCGCTCGGCCATCCTTCCCAGGCTGCGCCGCAGGCGCTGCTCCAGCTCCGGCGGCAGCGGCTTGAACGTGCGCCACTGCTTTTCCGGGAAGGCCTCCTCCCCGGGGGCGCGCGAGCGCACCGGGTCCCAGCCGCTGCCCGACCAGGGGCGCACGCCGCCCTTGGGCAGGTAGGGCTCGCGCTGCAGGAGGTGGTGGAGCAGCACGAGCGCCGCCTCCTTGTCGGGGATGCGCCCGCGCCCGCTGCCGTCGGGCTCGCTCGCCGAGTGGGGCAGGACCGGCGCGCCGACGCACGAGGGGCAGCCCCCCTCGCAGGGACAGCCGGCGATCATCTCGCAGGCACCGGCGAAGAGCTCGTCGAGCAGGCCGAAGGCCTTGTGGGCGAAGCCGAGTCCGCCCGGATAGCGGTCGTAGAGGAAGATCGACGGCAGCCCGGTGCCGCGCGAGTCGACGGTCGTGCCGACGTCCATCACGTCGCACATGGCGTGGAGCGTGACCACGTCGCGCAGCACGTTGGCGATCCCCCAGAGCCCCTCGACCGGCACGCGGCCGTAGCGCACGACCTCGGCCAGCGCCTCGGGCGGCGGCGTCACCCAGCAGCCCTCGGTCTCCAGCGTCTGCACCGGCAGATCGCAGGGACCGAAGCCGAGCGCCTCGCGCGTCTCGAAGCGGATCTTCTTGAACATGTAGACCTTCTCGCTGACCGCCAGGTCGCCGAAGCCGCTCTCCGCCGTGCGCCAGACCTGCTCGGCCTGCGTGGCCAGGATGCGGATGCGGCTGTCGGAGATCGACTGCGTGTAGTACTCGAGCTTGACCGGGTGCACGTAGGCGACCCGCTCGGAGAGGTCGAGGTGATCGACGAAGTAGCTCTGCCCCTCGTGCAGGTAGATCGCCTGGGCGTGGAGCTGGGCGAAGGCGCTCGGCTCGTCCAACGTGCCGATGATCCGGCCAGGCCTGGTCAGCCTCCGGGCGAGCGCCGCCGGCAGCTCCCCCGGCGAGGGCGAGACGGCGGTGTCGGCGATCAGGAAGACCTGGTCGCTCGCGTTGCGCAGGCTGATGTCGGCCGCGGGGTAGCCGCTGGTCGAGAAGTACCAGCGCCCCTTGATCCCCTGCACTTCCCCCGCCTCGGCCAGGATGCCCAGGATCGCCGGCGCGTACTCGCCGAAGAGCCCCTCGTCGTCGGGCGTCACCGGCAGCTCGTAAGCCGCCGCCCGCAAGTGCCCGAGGAGGATGTGCGCGTTGTCCGGATCGATGACCGCGTTCTCGGGCGATTGGCGGAAGAAGTACTCTGGGTGGCGCATCAGGTACTGGTCGATCGGCGTGTTGTGGGCCACGAGCACGGCCAGCGATTCGGCCGCCGTGCGCCCGGCGCGGCCCGCCTGCTGCCAGGTGCTGGCGATCGTGCCCGGGTAGCCGACGAGCAGGGCGACGTCCAGCGCGCCGACGTCGATGCCCAGCTCGAGCGCGTTGGTCGAGATCACGCCGGAAAGCTCGCCGTCGAAGAGGGCCCGCTCGATCGCCCGGCGCTCCTCGGGCAGGTAGCCCCCGCGGTAGGAGCGGATGCGGTCGGCGACTCCGCCGCCGTCGCGCTCCAACTCCTCCCGGGCGTAGCGCAGCAGGACCTCGGCCACCTGACGGGCGCGTACGAAGGCGATCGTCTGGTGACCGGAGCGCACGAAACTCGCCATCAGGTCGCGCGCCTCCAGGTTCGAGCTGCGGCGATCCATCGTCGCCTCGCTGATCAGGCGCGGGTTCCAGAGGACGAAGTGCTTGCGCCCGCGCGGCGCGCCGTCGTCGTCGACCAGCCGGAAGGGCCGGCCGGTCAGATTCTCGGCCAGTTCGCGGGGGTTGGCGATCGTCGCGCTGGAGCAGATGAAGAGCGGGTCGCTGCCGTAGTGGCGGCAGATGCGCCGCAGCCGCCGCAGGACGTTGGCGACGTTGGAGCCGAAGATCCCGCGGTAGACATGGATCTCGTCGCAGACGACGTAGCGGAGACTGGTGAAGAAGCGGGCCCAGCGCGCGTGATTCGGCAGGATGCCCGAGTGGAGCATGTCGGGATTGGTCAGGATCAGCGCCGCCTCGTCGCGCAGCTTCGCGCGCTGGCGCGCTGGCGTGTCGCCGTCGTACGTCCCGGCCAGGAACGGCAGGGTCCCGGCCGCTGCCTCCTGGAGCGCCGCCAGCGACTTGAGCTGGTCCTGGGCCAGCGCCTTGGTCGGGAAGAGCAGCAGGGAGGTCGCCTGCGGCTCGGCCAGCCAGCGCTCGAGCAGCGGCAACTGATAGCAGAGCGTCTTGCCGCTGGCGGTGCCGGTGACGACGACGAAGTGCTCGCCCCGGCGGGCGCCGTCGACGGCCGCGGCCTGGTGCACGTAGAGCCGTTCGATGCCGGCGGCCGCGAGCGCGCCCGCCAGCGGCGCGGGCAGCGGCCGGGACAGCTCGCCGAAGCGCGCCGCGCGCTCCGGCAGCTCCTCGGCGTGGACCAGCGAGAAGCTACCCGCGGCGAGATCCTCGACGCGGCCCAGCAGCGTCCGGTCGCGCGCTTGCTCCCGCCGCCCGCGCGACGCCCTTCGCCGGCGCGGGCGCGCGGCGACACCGGCTCGAGGCTCGGATCGAGGTGTCATGGCCGTCCTCTGGCTGCCGCCTTCCTGGAGATGGAGTCATCGGGCCGGCGCGGGTGTCCGGTCGAGGTCCGCGGAGATTGTAGGAAGCCTGCCCCCGGGGTCAATCGGCTTCTGCCCCGCCGTGGAATCCCTCCCGCCGGGCGGCGTCGAGGAGCTGGAGGAGGGTGAGCAGATCGGCGGCGTTGTGCTCGAGGACGCGCAGCATTTCCCACGGCTCGCCGGAGCGGACGAAGTCGTGGTAGGCGCGAGGGATCTCCCCTCCGTCGATGTCGCCCCGGCGGGGGCGTCGACCGCAGACGAGGCGTTCGAGCGTCTGCAACCGGCAGTTGGGCAGTCGGCTCCCCCACAGCCGGCGGGCCGCCGGCAGCAGGTCGACGTGCCGGTCGGGAAGCGGGGCCCGGATGCGATGGTAGGCGGCCCTCAGGCGCAGCAGCGGCAGGTCGAACGTGCGCCCGTTGAAGGTCACCCAGGTCGACACGCCGGCCGCCTCGCGGGAGAACGCGCGCACGACCGCCTCCTCCTCGGAGTAGTCGCGCGCCAGGTACTGCACGAGCCGCGTCGCGCCCGCCCGCCCCCCCACCGCTCCGGCGGCATCGCCGCCGGAGAAGAGGGCCCCGATGAGGAAGAGGGGGCGGCCGAGGAATCCGAGGCTCTCCAGGTCCAGGCAGACGAGCGCGTCCCCGGGGGTCGCCGGAGGACCTTCGGCCG